>JBBQXI010000205.1:0-7247 GCA_038209805.1 Bacteroidales bacterium
AAACCATACAGGCATCGGTGTCCAGAAAGGTAAAAACCATATCGAGATGAATAAACGATTCCGGAGTATCGGGTAATTCCTGAATCAGAATATGCTGTAAACCTTGTTTCTTTAATTTGATATTTTCGAGTATAAAATCGATGCCCTGAGTGCTGGTACGAATTCCGGTGCCGATAACCAAAACATCTTCACGTCCAACCTGGAAATCGCCTCCTTCAATCGAAATTCCGGGGAAATTTTGGAGATTTTCAGGAGAATTCGGATTAATTGTTCTGGTAATGAGCATTGGATGATTATTAAAAATGGCATCCATAATCACAGCTTCACGGTCGCGAACCTTACTTGCCATTTTGCCAATCAGCACCTCTTTCCCGAACGACATGGAGGCGTCGCGCGTGAACAGAAAATTATGCAACGGACGAAGGCTAAAACGCTCCTGACTGAGGAATCGAGTCAGATTATCGCGCTCGATAGGCACACCCTGAATGAGCTGCTTTGCTAATTCCGAAGCACTTTTGCCTAATAGTTTCGGATAAATATCCATTGCACTTTCGCTTAGGCAAATCTCCTTCAACAAAGATGACTTAACCAGATCGATGCTTAAAATATCCGAAAGTAAATCCTTTACCTCGAAAGTGGTGGTAACTTTATTTAGAATACCTTTAAATACAGAATATTCACTACTGGCAACAGATAAATTAAGGATGTCGCTATAGAGTGCCCGCTCTGCATTTTCTGGTGTCATTTCTTCTACTTCAAGTCCGGGAGTATGGACGATCACACCTTCCAACTGACCAAACTCCGAATTAACATCAATTTCAATTTTATGATTCGCCTGCATAATTGTTTATTTAACGCCTCAAAGATACAAACATTGAACATCTGGGAACTGTAAAGTATTTGTTATTGACTCATTTTTATAACATATCATTTTTAATGTCGTGAACGTTTAGAATCAATGGCATCAATAATTGTTTCATTTCAATAAGTTCCCGCGCGGGAATATCTATGCCAACAATAAATTATCTTCGCAGAAGAAAACAGAACGAATGAAACGGCTCTTCGTTATTTTGATATGGATAAGTTTTACAGCCATTGCATCGGCACAATGGCCTAAAAATCTTCAGATAATTCAGGGTGAATTATCTGGCAAAGACACTATTGCTCACGTTGACTTGCCCGAAGTAGGAATTTATCCACCACGTGTTTTTAAGAACAGATCGGAGGAACAGCAATACTGGCGGTTGGTGATGCGTGTAAAAAAAGTGTTGCCTTATGCCAAAGAAGCCGGTGTTTTGGTTCGGAAATATGAGATGGAAGTTCCGGCTGGCGCTCGTGCCCGCGACCGACGCATTTATGTAAAACGAGCAGAAGATGAACTGATGAGCAAATACGGCTCAACAATGAAAAAGATGTCGATCAACGATGGACGAATCTTAATCAAACTGATCGACCGCGAAACGCATAAAGCTTCGTACGATTTGATTCATGAACTAAAAGGGGGTGTTCCGGCGGCATTTTGGCAAGGGGTGGCACGAATTTTTGGCAATAACCTGAAAGCTAAATACGATCCTTACAGAGATGATGAAGATCGCCAGATCGAAATGATTATCCAGTACATTGAGATGGGGATTATCTGATAGAAGTGATCAGTGTTCAGTCACAGTTGACAGAATTAGCCATGTATTTGAACAACATGAATACTGAATTCTGTGACTGAATACTTCCTTTTCCTTTTTCCAAATGACTATTGACTATTTTCCTTTCCCCTTTGCACACTCCATAATGGTGTAAATCAATATCTTAAAGTCGATATATAACGATATATTCTTCAGGTAAACCATGTCGTACTGCAATCGCTCTACCATTTGTTCAACATTTGAGGCATATCCGTACTTGACCTGTCCCCACGACGTAATACCAGGTCTTAGTTTCTGAAGATGTGTAACATATGGAGCTACTTCGGCAATCTGGTCAATGTAGAATTTTCGCTCGGGGCGTGGTCCAACCAGAGACATTTCGCCTTTTATCACGTTAAAAAACTGAGGAATCTCATCCAGATGTGTTCTCCGCATAAATTGACCGATAGAAGTAATCCGGCTGTCATCCGAACTCGAAAGAAGTGGTTCGTTCGTTTCTGCATCGCTAATCATCGTACGCAACTTATGGATCATAAACGGCTTACCAAATTTACCAATACGTTCCTGTTTATACATCACAGGTCCCTTCGAACTCATTTTTATGCCAATAGCCAAAGCTATATAAACAGGGAAAAAGACGATAATTGATAAAACAGAAACAACTACATCGATCAGGCGTTTGACATTTTCCTGCCAGACAGGCATCAACCCATTCGATATTTTAAGTAGCGGACTTCCAAAAATCGTATTTGTTTTGGCGGTGTTCGATAGAATATCAAATAAATCAGGAATGCCCCAAACCGTATGTGTCCGGTTTTCGAGTAATGTTAAAATCTTGCTAAGCAACTGATGCTCTGACGACTCAAGCGCAATAATAATTTCCTCCACATCATTGTCGTTGATGACTTTCTGAAGATTGTGGTATGAGCCCAGATTGGGCGCAAATTTTTCAAGCGGATAAGCATCGCGCTCATCAACCGTTAAAAATCCGATGATCTTATTTCCGGCGGGACGGGTTTGGCTTCTCAAATCGTCAAGCAGTCGAACGGCCTTTTCATTCGCACCAATAACAAGTGTATTAAATCCAATAATCCGCTTGTGAATTCGGTGAATGGTTCTTGTGGTCAGGATAAGCCGGAACAAATAGGTAAAACCGAAATGCAAAGCAAGCAACGTAAAATATAGGTTATAGTATTTCCGGTAATCCGGAATCCAGTCGTTCAGAAGTAAAAGGAAAAAGATGACGGTTACCCCGACAACAGATGTCATGATGGTTCTACCTAATTCAAGCAATCGCGACTTGCGATAAATGTTGGTATATTGTCCTGAAATGTAATAAATGGTGATCCAGAAGGCCGGGATAAAAATCAGTGCGAGGTAAAACTTACTGTCGAATTCTACCGGGATATCGTAGCCAAATTTGATCGGTTCAATATAAAGCTTTCGGTAAATATAGAATAAGGTCCAGCTAACAATGGCTGCAATAATATCGAAAATCAAATACCTTAAGACTTGTAGATTTTTATGCATAGAAACATCGTTTGGTCGGGATTACTTTCGTAATACCGAACGCTTCAATTGTTAAAATATTGCGGCAAAAGTAGACTATTCATACTAAAAATCTATCCCGTTGAAGCGCAAATGTTCTTTAATTTCATGTACAATTTGAACTCCATTCAGGAGACTATCAAACGAATTGGATTTTTTGTCGCGAATCTGGATAAGCCTGATAAAATTGCTTATGGCCGTATATTCCTGATTCAATTGCGGATACTGAATGTAAAGGGGAGTCTGAATATCAAACTGAATCCGTTCCGATTTCTGAAAAATTTCGCAAAATCCAGGTATTTTCTCCTGAGAAACAGTCATATTAATTACACAGCCATTGTTGTATTCGATCCTGAGATTTATTACCAATTGATTGTTTGCTTCCTGCAACCCGAAAACTTCAAGCTTTTTATAGTTACTCTGAACCAGCCGGTTTAACGCAGTAACTAAAAGAAGCATTTCGTGCGATGATTTGATAATGGCACCTTCAAAGCATGTTCGCAAATTAATCAGGAAAGGTTTTTCGTATTTTTTGTTGAAAGGATCAAAATAAGGATTGTAGTTAAACGGGTTGTAAATAAAAGTGACAATTCCTGCCTCTTTTTCCAGATCAATCAGTTCTTTAATTTCCCTGATGTGTACACTCGGAACTGATTTCAGATAAACATGCTTGCTTTTACGCAGTATCAACTTCACCAAATCGTTGCTGATACTTTTATCGCTCAGAATCAGGATAGCATCCGCAACATCCATCAATCCAATCGGACTCGAAAACACAGGAAACCCATCAGGATCGGTCGCATTTCCAGAGAAATACAAGCCTATAATCTCAACTTCGGGCATCATTTTTAGCTGGGCCAGAAGTTCAGGATTAGTAGTATGATCTCCAAAAATTCCGAGTTTAATCATTCATGCAAAATAGGAATAAATTAAAAGTTGTAATATTGCTTGTTGAAATACTTTTCAACTTCGATTGTTAATAATGTTTACAGTTACAAACCGTTTCGAGCCTATATTTGGCTAATTTTGAAAAAAAGGATTTTCTATGGAGTTTCAGGATACATTACGTCATCAGGGATTACGAAAAAGATTGGTGGAAGGTATACGTATCAAAGGTATTAAAGACGAAAAAGTACTGGATGCTATTGCAAAAGTGCCCAGGCACCTGTTTATGGACAGCAGCTTTCTTCAGTTTGCCTACAAAGATCAGGCATTCCCGATTGGCGCCGGACAAACCATTAGTCAGCCATTCACCGTGGCCATGCAAACTTTTCTTTTACAAGTTGAACGGCACGATAAAATTCTGGAAGTCGGCACCGGATCTGGCTATCAGGCAGCAGTACTGCTCGAAATGGGCGCAACGGTATATACCATCGAACGTCAGCGCGAATTGTACCTAAAAACACAGTCCATACTTCCTCAAATCGGCTACAATCCTAAGTTTTTTTATGGCGACGGCTACAAAGGATTGCCAACATATGGCCCTTTCGATAAAATTATTATTACCGCCGGAGCTCCTGTTATTCCTGAAGATTTGCTTACTCAACTTAAAGTAGGCGGACGAATGGTAATCCCGATGGGGCCGCGCGAAAAACAAACCATGTATGTGGTGGTTAAAACCAGCGACACCGAATATTATAAAGAATCGCACGGAACTTATGTCTTTGTTCCGATGTTAAAAGGAACAGATAAATAAGTTCGGAATGAACTAGAGTTCGGAGTGCCTAAATTTAAGGGCTCCTGAAACTTTAGGCACTCCGAACTCTAAACTTTAGACACTTTTTTTATGATTCAAATCAAGAAATTCACGTTCAATCCGGTTCAGGAAAATACATTTGTGTTATTCGACGAAACAAACGAATGTGTGATCATCGATGCAGGATGCTATTTCGAAAATGAACGAAAAGAACTCGATCAATATCTTTCAGAAAAGCAATTAAAACCAGTTCGGCTGATCAATACCCATTGCCATTTCGATCATATTATGGGCATTACGCACTGCCGAATTAAATATAAAGTACCATTCGAAATTCATCCTGATGAAGAAATTCTGGTTGAACATGCCGTCGATCATGGCGACCGGTTTGGTATCCCCATGGAACCGGTCGATGCACCGGATACCTATTTCAGAGAAGGAGACCGTATCACTTTTGGAAATTCGTATCTCATGGTAATTGCGGCACCTGGTCATTCTCCCGGTGGAGTGGTGTTTTACAATCCTGAACAGAAAATTCTGATTGCAGGCGATGTGCTTTTCTATGGAAGTATTGGCCGAACGGACCTTCCGGGTGGTAGCTACGAACAACTGACCGGCAACATCAAAACAAAATTGCTCACACTTCCGGAGGAAACCGTTGTGTATTGCGGCCATGGCCCCGAAACAACCATCGGTTTTGAAAAGAAGAATAATCCGTATTTGGTGTAACAGGTTCTTTCGTGTCGCATTTGATAGGATTTATCCCCTACGGGGAATAATTTTAGAATGAACGATTTTCTATTGATGTGAATTCCCTACGGGAAAAATTTAAAACCAGTTAGTCAGCAATTCAATATAGTAAGTTTACAATTCCCCATTAGGGGGTGTATATCAATAGAAAACCAATCAACGATACACCAATAACACCAAACGATGGCAAATACCTATTCTCAAATTTATCTGCATTTTGTTTTTGCAGTTCAAAACAGGATTTCGTTAATCAGCCCCGTATGGCAGGCTGATTTGTATAAATATATGAATGGCATTATTTCAAAAAGTGGCCATAAAACCTATACTATTAACGGAATGCCTGACCACGTTCATACACTTGCCAGTATGAACCCAAAACAAGCTCCATCTGATTTAATGCACGATGTAAAAAGAAGTTCGTCACTGTGGATCAATGAGAATCGTCTGGTAATGGGAAAATTTTCTTGGCAGGAAGGCTTTGGGGTTTTCAGCTACGGAAATTCACAAATTCCAGATATTGCCAACTATATAGAGCAACAAAAGAATCATCATGAAAAACGTACTTTTATCGAAGAATATACTCAATTCCTCAAATTATTCGAGATTGAATACGATGAAAGATATATTTATAAACCGATAACGGATTAATTCCCTACGGGAAATCTGTTCTTGTAATGTACCTTTACTATTAATTTTTATCTCCTTTGGAGAAAATAAAACAGTTTCTTCCCAGAGATCAATAAACAACAAAAATCATCTTATCTTATTCCTGAAACTCGTAAACTTGCACCCTCAAACAGAAACAAAATTTTAAGCACATATGGCAAACGATAAATTTGTAATGCGCCACATTGGTCCACGCGATCATGAAATTCAGGAAATGCTCGAAACATTGGGCGTCTCAACATTAGATGAATTGATTAGCCAGACAGTCCCTGAAAATATCAGGTTAAAAAAGCCACTGAATCTGGAAGACGGCTTGACTGAACGTCAGTACTTTCGTAAAATTCTGGCGCTGGCCTCAAAAAACAAAGTGTTCAACACCTATATCGGGATGGGTTATTACGACACCATTACACCGGCAGTAATTCTCCGGAATGTGTTGGAAAACCCGGTTTGGTACACCAGCTATACACCTTATCAGGCCGAAATTTCGCAAGGACGGCTCGAAGCATTGCTGAATTTCCAGACAATGGTTTGCGAACTGACCGGTATGGAAATGGCCAATGCCTCGCTGCTCGACGAAGCCACTGCGGCAGCCGAAGCTATGGTGATGATGCACAACTCCCGCTCGCGTGCCAAAGCAAAAGCCAATGCCAATGTGGTTTGGGTCGACGAAAAAGTATGGCCCCAAACACTGGATGTGCTCATCACACGGGCCAATCCACTTGGAATTGAGTTAAAAATTGCCGACTGGGAAAACTTCGAATTCAATGAAAATACGTTTGGGGTTATTGTTCAGTATCCCAATTCAGATGGACAAATTGTTGATTATACATCGCTTGTAAAATCAGCTCACGAAAAAGAAATATTTGTTTCGGTAGCTGCCGATTTATTGAGTCTGTCGATCCTGACTCCTCCGGGAGAATGGGGTGCCGATATTGTTTTTGGTT
>JBBQXI010000206.1:0-7239 GCA_038209805.1 Bacteroidales bacterium
TCTTCGGAATGGATAAAAATACCCGTCCATGAAAATCTCATGGACTTCCAGTTTTCAAACGAAAAAAGTTATCAACAGAAAATCGGAGGCAATATCGATTTTAATATTGCATGTCGAAAAATGAACACTGAATATTCACAATGATTTTAAAAAGTACCTATATAAAAAAGAGTCAGGGTTTCACTTCAAGTGAAGCCCTGACTTGCTTTTAATTTGAAAAATATTTTCCGAAGACTTTATTCGTCTTTCTTTTTAATGCCGAATTCAGGTTTTACGTTGATAAAGAAAACCGGAATCATTCCCGGAAGCATGCACAACATTACCCAAACAAAGAAATTCGGATACCCAATAATTTCCTGCAACCAACCTGAAAACATTCCCGGAAGCATCATTCCCAAAGCCATAAAACCTGTGGCGATAGCAAAATGTGCGGTTTTGTTTTTTCCTTCCGAAATGTAGATCATATAAAGCATGTATGCTGTAAACCCGAATCCATAGCTAAACTGTTCGAGTACCACGCAAAGCCCAATAATCAATTGGTTTTCGGGCTGGGCAAACGACATATAAACATACGCCAAATGTGGAACATTGATGGCCAGAACCATCCACCAAAGCCAGTAGCGGAATCCTTTTGTCGAGGCAGCAATTCCGCCTAAGATTCCACCGGCGGTAAGTGCAAGAATTCCGAAGGTTCCGTAGAGAAGACCAACGTCTCCAGTTGTTAATCCGAGTCCACCCAGATTGCGAGGATCGAGCATAAAAGGCGATGCCATTTTGATAAGTTGTGCTTCGCCAACGCGGTAAAGCATCAAAAATGCGATGATTACGCCAATATCCTTTCTTTTGAAGAAGGACCCAAAGGTTTTGAAAAACTCCGAAAACAAATTCTGTCCCTGACTCGTAACTTGCTGATCGGATTTTGGGTGAGGCAAAATAAACCGGTGGTAAAACGAAAAAAGCACAAACATCACTGCAAGAATCACAAAGGTGATGCTCCAGGCCAGATGAATATTTCCGGAAGTTCCTTTAAACGAAGCCTGAGTCGACCGTGTTAGTTTGGGGTCGCACTGAAAAATCAGGTAGGCTGGTTTATCCTGATTTTCCGAATTGAAAGTCAAGCGTTCACCTTCCAAAAGTCGAATGCTGTTATCGCCGTTCCTGAATTTTACATTCAGAACCATCTCTTTGTTTTCTTCCGGTTTTGTTGATAATTTAATGGCAACTACAGTAATATTCCCAACTAAGGTATTCCCAGAAACGGATTTAACTTTCGCCTGAAAATGATCTTTAAGGAAATTTCTAAGTGGATTTGAAATGTAGTCAGACCACCACGAGTCGTTATTGTTTGTTCCTGATTTAGCTTGACTTTCTGCCTGTATTGCCACGAATTTGTTGGCCTGATTGTATTGCATGACAACCTTCCGGATAGAATCTAACTTTGCGGATGGAATATTTTGTGTTGATATTTCGGCCTGTTGAGGGAGAACCGCAAAAAAAGTATGGCCTTCGTCAACCGACTGCGTTACTTCGGGCAATTGTATTTCTTTGGTATAAGTGGGGTTGGCCGAAACATTGATTTCGATGGGTGGAAGTCCGGTGGAAACTTCGAAAAAACCGGCCAGAATAATTAGCAAACCTTGTCCGGTAATCATGGCAATGCGGTAAAAAGTACTGCGGATACCGACAAAATAAGCTTGCTGATGTTCGTCGAGCCCCAGCATGTAAAAGCCATCGGCAGCAATGTCATGCGTGGCTGAGCTAAAAGCCAGAAGCCATAAAAAAATCAGACTAATCTTGAAAAAGCCAGGCAATGGAATAGAAAGTGCAACTGCACCCAAACTAGCTCCAATGATCAATTGCATGAAAATGATCCACCAACGCTTGGTCTTGAGCAGGTCGACAATCGGACTCCAAAGCGGTTTGATGACCCATGGTAAATACAACCAGCTGGTGTAAAGAGCAATGTCGGTATTTGAAATTCCGAACCTCTTGAACATGATCACAGCCACAGTCATGGCTACCACGTATGGAATTCCTTCAGCAAAATAAAGGGTTGGAATCCACGCCCAGGGGTTGCGCTGCTTAGTAGTAGAGGTTTTTTCGTAGTTAGTCATCTTGAGAGTTCAATGTTTCGTTTTTAGTCAGCAATGCACTTTGAAAAGTGCATTAGTTTTAATCAGGAAGTACAAATATAGGTTTTTAAACTCTCAAAACGTGTAACTTGTATTACAAATTTATCGCATGGCAATACGGTTATTGTGCTCTATTCTAAATTGTAAACAAAACTTATCAATATTCTTTCGAAATACTTGCCCCACGGAAATAATGCAGCAAAATCTCGTTGTATTTGTATCCTTTAGCACCCATCATGGCGGCGCCAATCTGGCAAAGGCCAACGCCGTGCCCCCAGCCGGCGCCGGTCAGAACAAATTCGCCCGGAATTCCATCGGTGATGTTTTGTTTGTCGACAACAAAAGCCGAGCTGTATAAATGCGATTCGGACAGAGTTTTGCGGATTTCTAGCTCCTTGCCAATGGTCAATGTGAGTTTCGAGCCCACGATTTTTAATTTTATCAATCTTCCTGAAAGTCCACGCTCTATCGGAATTAAATCGAGAATTGCACCAAAATCACGACCTGATTTACGGGCAATCAATTCGGCCAGATCGGATTGCTGATAGGTGAGTTTCCAACGGTAAAAATCGGTTGTTTCCTGATCGTAGTCGTTCAAAACCTGCGAAAGGACTTCTTTATCATGGGTGTTGCAAAATGCTTCAGGAGCATTCCTGATCCATTTTTGAGCAGCTTCCTCGTTGGTCAAATAAGCATCAAATCCTTCGGAAAGGGTCGGATTATCTATAACCGATTGCAGATAAGGATGCACTTCGGGTTCCCAAACATTTTCGAAAATTTCGGAAATTCCACCACAGCTTTTCGAGAAGCGGGCATCGCAAATTTTATCATTGAACATTAGCAACATTCCGCGCGTTTGGGCAACTGCCTGTTCAACGATTTGAGTCGATTGACGTGTTATTCCCTGATATCGCTGACAATGGTCGTCGGCGCAAACATCAAAGTTAAGATGATCTTCGCGGTCGTACCATCGGATATATTCTTCCGGAGTTTCAGAAATGCTTTGGTAGATTTTTCCTATTTCTTTTAATGAATTGCTCTTTTGTGTTTGAGCCAGCATCCATGAGCGAGAAATGATGGCATGTGCTTTCAGTAATTCCATGTTGCTGGTTGCACTCATTTCCGATGAAATTACGCTGACCAGATAATCTTCGAGCGGTAAAATATTGATGGCAGTAAGTTTGCCATTTTCGATCATAAACTCAAGTGAACCTTGAAAGTCTGATCTTCCTTTCGTTCCCAATGAAACTGAATTCCTATGATTACATCATTCAATTCGAAAGATGCTTCGTGATAACGGACAGGATTAAAAACGAGTGTTTCTTCTTCTACCAATTCATCATTCAGCCAAATTTTTCCATCACGATAATTTACTTTCTGAATTCCATCATAAGGAACTCCGTTGGGAGCCAAAAGGTAAGTTTCGTTTAGCCTGAATATAATTTCAGGTTGGTACATGATGCCAATGCGTAAATGTGGTTCGGTCATAATATATTGTTTTCGATTTTTTTATAGACACAATTCCAGTACCGGATAAATGGGTTCGTTAAAGCCGAACTTGCGATACAGTTTTTCTCCGTCTTTCGAAGTGTGCAACGATACTTTGCTGATCCCCCGATTCCTTGCCTCGTTTATAAGTTGTTGCAAAATCAATGCTGAAATGCCTTTTCTTCGGGCAAAAGGTAAGGTGTACATGTTCAAAATATCGCCTTCAAGATAGGCCGATTGGTTAAAATCTCCGGGTATCTTTTTAATTACCATGGCTCCGAAGCTTAAAACTTCGCCTTTAAGTTCGGCCAAATAGGCAAAGAATCGTTTTTCAACTAATGCCTGAGTGAAATATTTAGTTAGTTCATTTCTCAGTTGAAACTGGTATTTCTCGCTTTGTTCACCCTGTAATTCGGCGAGATAAGCCATTCTGTAGGTTGTTAAAAGGTCTACCTCGTTAATCCCGATTTCTCTGATTTGAATGTTGGATAAATCAATTTGCATGGTGTTAGGCTTTTATTTGCAGTTGAAAAAGTTAACGATTACTGATTTTAAGAAAGACTAACATAGCAATTATTGTGGAGTAAACTACAGCGAAATCTTACAAAATCGCAGAATTGTTTTACAACAGTGAATAGATAGGTAAATTTGAAGAGATAAATAATCAGGCGAATACTTACAATTCGATTTTGTCCGTTTGATAATGATAAGATTTCAGATCTTTTTTCTGAAACTTTGATCCAATCCCCTTCTGGATTGTTTATTGTAAATTATATCGTCGATTTTGCCCATTTGTTGTATTAGGTTAAGTTTCCTATTTGAAAGGCAAATCGAAAAACTTAATTGAGCTAATTTTAGAGAAAGTACCGATATTTGAATATTATTAGTCGTGATTCATGGGTTTTTCAACTCCATCGTTTTTTAATCGTTTATTTTTTGAATATGATATCTTACTTATTATCTATACGCCAATCTGTTCGAATATTATTAGTCGTGATTTATGTTGGTTGTGTTGCTGCCTTATCGTTATTACCTATGCAAGATCTACCTCAAGTACCTATGTTTCGGGGAGAAGATAAAGTGGTTCATTTTATCATGTATTTTGGGTTTTCGATTTTGTTCTGTTGGACGCTCAAGACTGAATTGAATTTTTCAAAGTTGTTTTTTGTGATTTTGGTAACCGTTAGCTGGGGTATTTTGATGGAATACTTGCAGTTGGATATGCATATTGGACGTTCATTTTCATGGTATGACGAGCTTGCCAATTCTATAGGTTCTGGCTTTGGCATTTTGATGTATACTCTTATCACACGAAATGCGGCAGCTAACTTGACATCAGGATCGGTTTGAAATGCGGAATCTTACCTAAGAATTACTTTGTAGGTTTTTGGTTTCGGCTCAGCAATTTGTATGAGATAGACTCCGGGAGCATAACCGTTCAATTTTAAAATTTCTTCAGTATTTTTGATTAATGACTTGATAATGAGTTTCCCTGAAGCATTGTAGAGATATACCCATGTTTCATTTTCGGGAATTTCTTTAAATCTTAAATGTACATCCCCTTCTGTTGGATTGGGGTAAATCAATACTTCAGAATTATGAGCTACGTGGTCGATTCCGGTCGGGATATTTACTTCAACGTTAAATTTTGATTGTGCTTCTTTCCCGTTTGAAGATGCTTTAATGATGATTTGCGACATTCCGGTAAATTCTTTCGAAAAGCTCAATGTCAAATTAGTTCCGGCTATTTTGGCGATTACTATTTTGTCGTTTGTATTTGAAGCAACACTAAAATTCAAAATGTCTGCTTGATTGTTGTCGGCAAATACTAGTTTTAGATCGATTATCCTATCTATTGAGCCTTTGTTGACTGAAACATTTCTAATGGAATCTTTCACATAAGGGCCACCATCAACATTAGTTACAATAATGGTAATGGTTTCTTTTGTGGTTGATACTCCATCAGATAGATTTAAATTGTATGAGTTGACACCAACGTATTGGTTTGTGAAGGTGCCAGACAATATCGCAGAAGTGTTTGTTTTTTTTGTTAGATGGAGAAATGAGGGTAGATTTTCAAAGAAAAAATTGATGGGGTTATTTTCAGCATCGTTACCTTCAAGCAGAAATTCCTGAGGCAAATTTTCATCGACTGTGTATGATTTGCTTGATGTTAATACCGGTGCTTTATTGATTTGCCTGACTGTAATATACACCTGATCAGCTGCGGAGTTTACGATACCATCGTTGACTATGAGTGAAAATGCATAACTCTTATCTGTCAGCACTTCTGGAGCATTAAAAGTAGGCTTCGCAACTGTTGCTGAACTCAAGATAATTTCAGACGGAGCAGTCCATTTATAGGATAGCGTGTTGTTATCCAGATCGGAAGATGCAGAAGCATCCAGCGTTATCACAGCACCTTCGTTAACAGTTTGATCAGGACCTGCATTAGCAATTGGTACCTTATTAATTTGTTTTACGGTTATAATTACCTGATCGGTGGTTGAGTTGCCAGTTCCATCATTTACTACGAGTGAGAATGTGTAGTTTTGATCGGTAATTACTTCAGGAGCAGTAAAAGTTGGTTTGGCAGCAGAATTTGAACTTAACGTTATTCCGGTTGGAGCAGTCCATAAATAAGTAAGTGTGCTATTTTCCGGATCGGAAGAAGTTGAACCATCAAGAGTTACAAAAGATCCTTCATTCACAGTTTGATCGATCCCAGCATTCGCTGTAGGAGATTTATTAATGTGTTTGACAGTTACAATTACCTGATCGGCTATTGAGTTTAATGTTCCATCGCTAACAATGAGTGAGAACGTATAACTCTGATTGGTCATCACTTCGGGAGCAGTAAAAGTTGGTTTTGCCGAAGTCGTAGAATTAAGTGTAATTCCTGTCGGTGCAGTCCACGAATAGGTGAGCGTATTGCTATCAGGGTCTGAAGAAGCCGAGCCATCGAGAGTAACCACCACACCTTCGTTAACGGATTGGTCGGCTCCGGCATTAGCCACCGGAGTCTTATTGACTTGCCTGACAGTTACAATTGCCTGATCTGCTATTGAATTGACCGTTCCATCGTTTACAGTAAGCGTAAAGGTATAACTCTGATTAGCCAACACTTCCGGTGTAGTAAAGGTTGGTTTTGCTGCAGATGTTGAACTCAGTGTTATTCCAGGCGGAGCAACCCATAAATAGACCAAAGCATCGCCATCCGGATCGGTTGATGCCGAACCATCGAGAGCCGCTAAAACTCCCTCATCAATGGATTGATCGACACCTGCTTTAGCTTCGGGAGTCTGGTTCGTCTGTTTTATTGTTATTATAACTTGATCTGAAGCTGAATTAAGTTTGCCATCGTTAACCGTAAGAGTAAAGGTGTAATTTGCTTGCGAGATTGTCGCTGGTGTTGTGAATGAAGGTTTCGCAATAATATTTGAACTTAAGGTTATTCCAGCAGGCGCGGTCCATAAGTAAATTAGCGCATCTCCATCAGGATCGCTGGACGATGAACCATCTAAAGTATATAAGGTATTCTTCTCAACAGATTGATCAGTTCCGGCATTAGCCACCGGTGCTTTGTTGACTTGCCTGACAGTTATAATTACCTGATCGG
>JBBQXI010000207.1:0-7230 GCA_038209805.1 Bacteroidales bacterium
ATTCTAGATTTTCATAGGTTGGCAGTTGTAAATTCCAGATTTCATTTTCAGGTATCGACTGCTCAAAGCTAATTTTGCCCCTTAACAAAATAAGTTGCTGAAACCATTCAAGTTCCATTTCAATGGTTTTTGCATTTGCTGAATTAATGCTCATTTTTTGATTCTTTTCTACTGGATTCAGTGATATAAACATATGAGCAGAAGATTGTTCAAAATCGGGGAATAGTTTTTTAAGATTTGAAGCCGCAATAGAAGTTTATCGGCGATAGTATAATTATTGACCTTGAGGCTAGATGGCTTGTAACTTTCTGGTATTGAATGTATTTTTAAAGCAATAGTGAAGTAGAATTGGAAATCAATACAATCGCAAAACTCAAAATTTCAGATTCGAATTACATTAAAATGCAGTCATAAAATAGAAAAGGATTATCAGAGCCTGATAATCCTTTTTCAAATTTAGTTTAGTTCGATCGGAAAATAGATATTGGTTAAAAGAGAAAAGGTTCATTATTTTTAAACCGTCACGAATATAATAGTTATTCATAACTCTTTTTAAGAATTTTTAAGAATTTATTAATGTTGAAAATCCTGATAAAAATCAGCACTTCTAAATACCTGTCTTTCAGGAGGTAATTTTTTAGCGTATGTTTTATAATATCATGACGATCTATACGTTAAAATGCCGAATATACATGAAAAGCACATTTTTGTGATGATGTATTAGTGTATAAAATCGCTCTGGCAACTGCATAAAATCATTTTTTATCCTAAACATTTCTTCTTTTAATTGTTTCAAACTCCTCACACAACAATAAAAGATCTATTAATCTTAAATTAATTGGCGATTTTTTATCTTTGCCGCAAAAATTAGTATGCGTTTATATAATATTGTCGATAGTAAAGTATTAAAAGAAGCTCTTTTATCCGAGACGCTTATCAGGAAAACCATATCCTTCTACCGATATTTCATAATCGATAACCCACAGCAATTTCGCGATCAAATCTATCTGGATTGGGCAGACTTGAATTGTTTCGGCCGGATATACATTGCGCGCGAAGGAATTAATGCTCAGATGAGTGTTCCGGAATCTAATTATGAGGCATTTCTTGAAACGTTAACCAAATATCCAATCTTTGACCAAATTCCTGTGAAATTTGCCATCGAAGATAATGGAAAATCATTCTATAAGCTGGCCATCAAGGTAAGGCCAAAACTCGTTGCCGATGGGCTTGATGACGATGCTTTTGATGTAACCAATGTTGGACGACATTTGAGCGCTGAAGAGTTTCATCATTTGGTCGAATCCGGAGAGCATATTTTAGTGGATATGCGGAATCATTACGAATCGGAAATTGGTCATTTTAAAGGCGCAATTTGCCCCGAAACCGATACTTTCAGGGACGAAATCAAACTGGTAACAGAAATTCTTGCTGATAATCACGATCGTAAAGTACTACTATATTGCACAGGAGGAATTCGCTGCGAAAAGGCCAGCGCTTATTTAAAACACCATGGATTTACCGATGTGAATCAGCTACATGGCGGAATATTGGAATATGCCCGCCAAATCAAAAAGCTAAACCTCGAACCAAATTTCATTGGTAAAAATTTTGTTTTCGATGAACGATTGGGAGAATCGGTTAACGGACAAATCATCTCGCATTGTCATCAATGCGGTAAATTATGCGATTTGCACACCAATTGTGCCAACGAATTGTGTCATTTGCTATTTATTCAATGTCCGGAATGTGCCGAAAAATTTGAAAAATGCTGTTCTGTAGAGTGTCACGATGTGAAAAATGCTTCTGTTTCTGAAAAACAACTCTTCAGGATTAAAAACAATCGGAAGTTTGGCAACAGCCGTCATTACCGAAAAAGCTTTCTCCTTGCAAAAAAAGAATAGTTTTGTCACCGAATAAAAAAAACGATTTTGTATGTCAAATTTCTGGGATGAACTGCAGAAACCCATATTTGCCTTAGCGCCAATGGAAGATGTTACGGATACTTCTTTCCGTGAAATTGTTGCCCGGCTTGCCGATCCGAAATATCTTTCTATTCTGTACACCGAATTTACCTCGGTCGATGGAATGAATCATCCGGTTGGTAAAATAAGAGTAGGAGAGCGGTTGATCGTTAGCGAAACTGAACGTCAATTGCTGAAACAGAAGAACATCAAGCTGATTGCGCAGATTTGGGGTAAAAGGCCTGAGCTATTTCATAAAATTGCCGCAGAAATTACTTCGGAATATGACTTTGACGGGTTGGACATCAATATGGGTTGCCCTGTAAAGAATGTAGTTAAAAACGGCTGTTGCTCAGCGCTGATCAATGAACCAAGCCTGGCAAAGGAAATTGTGATTGCCACGAAAGAAGCCACTCATTTGCCGGTTTCAGTAAAGACCCGTACAGGAATAAAAACTCACGATACCGAATCATGGATTGCCAATTTATTGGAAACTAAACCGGCGGCAATCATTCTTCATGGAAGAACCCAAAAACAACAATCGGATGGGTTAGCCGATTGGGACGAAATTGCAAAAGGAGCAAGAATGCGCGATCAAATTAATCTGGAAACCAAATTTCTGGGAAATGGCGATGTTTTGTCTGTCGCTCAGGGAGAAGCGCTTTGTCAAAAATACGAACTCGATGGCATCATGGTTGGTCGAGGAATTTTCCACAATCCCTGGTTTTTTAATCCACTACACCAATCACCATCGAAGGCTGAGAAACTTCAGCAATTACTGCTTCACACTCAACTTTTTGAAAGAAGTTGGGGCAACCAAAAGAACATCAACATACTAAACCGGTTTTATAAAATTTACACCAACGACTTTCCGGGAGCGGCCAAACTACGTGCCGATTTAATGGATGCCAAAACATTTGAAGAGGTTTACCAGATTGTTCAACGTGAAATCGCTTAATTCTCTTCCTACCGTTTTTTTTTTCAATTACTCTTCATATTCAGAATTACATACACCCAGTTTTTTCACAAAAGACTAATTTAAAACCTTGTTTCTTAAGTTAAATTAACTTTATTTTGGAGTATTGTGCTCCAGAGAAATAGAATCGGGAGAATGAATGCTTTCATTAAATTCCCTGACTTTAGGGAAATAACAATATTATGGTTCATGAATATTCGTAAAACATTACGGTCACTTCATCGTGATTTTGGTTATTTGGTGGTAGGTATCACATTTATTTATACTGTCTCGGGCATTGCTATGAATCATCGGCAAGACTGGAATCCTCACTACTCATTGGTTACAGAAGATGTGACAGTTCCGGCTACTGACCAAATGGAATATTCAAAAGCTGAAATTAGCTCGTTACTTGGAAAGTTCAATAATCAACTGGTTTACAAAAAGCATTTCATTACGAAAGACGCCACAATCAAGATATTTGTTGAAGAAGGAACTGTGATTTATACACCTTTGGAAGGAACTGCCGAACTTGAGCTATTGAAAAAAAGGCCATTTTGGTTTCAGATCAACAAAATTCATTTAGCACAAACTGACCGGATATGGATATGGATTTCAGACATCATGGCTGTATTCCTCTTGTTTGTAGCCATTTCAGGATTATTTTTACTGAAAGGGAAATACGGAATAAAAGGCAGGGGACTTTGGCTTACTTCACTGGGAATTATTATTCCACTGGTAATCATCTTCTTTTATTTAAACTGAACACACTAAAATAAATCTACTATGAAAAGAACATTAGGAGTACTTTTAAGTTTGCTGGTACTTTTTTCGTGTACCAACCAGTCAAGCCAGAAAAAAGACGAAAAATCTACTGAATTGAAGGTATTGACTGTTGATGAACTTCAGGCTCAAGGTAAAGACCTTGTTGGTAAAGAGGTTATGGTTAAAGGTACCGTGACACATGTTTGTAAAGAAGCTGGCGCCCGTTGCTTTGTTATGGGAAGTACTGAGGATGTCAGTATTCGGATTGAAGCTGGTAGAATTGGTTCTTTTACTCAGGAACAAATGGGCAGCGACATTCTGGTTCGCGGCACACTCCAGGAAGTTCAGCTTGATGAAAGCGATCTGGCTGAAATGGAAAAATCTGCGGCCGCCGGTGTGTCGGCCAATAAAAATCATGCTTTGGGTCATGATGGACCTGCTTTGCATTCGGTTGATGGCGGAAACCACGACAGCATTAATCAGGCAAAAAAGCTTGAAGACATGAATCAAAAACTTGCAGAAAGTAAAGAAGGTTATGTTCCGGTTTATTACATCGACGGATTGGAATTGGTTAAAGCCAAAGTCGATTAAGAAAATAAACTGTTACTTTCAGTAAATAAGCATAAGAAAGAGCCAGTCAATTACTTGAATCAATCATGTAGCTGACTGGCTTCTCCGTTATTTCTGGGTTTCAGGAAGAAAATTGAGCGAGACTGAGTTTACACAATGACGAGTATTTTTTGAAGTAAATCCTTCACCAACGAAAACGTGACCTAAATGAGCGCCACATTGTGCACAGTTAATTTCAGTCCTCCGTCCATCCGCATCAGTTGTTCGTTTCACCGCTCCTTTAATTTCATCGTCAAAACTTGGCCAACCACAATGGGCATCAAACTTATCGGCCGAGCGATAAAGTGGAGCATTGCATTTCTTGCATAAATACATTCCAGCTTCAGTGTTTTGATAATAAATTCCAGTAAAAGGTCTTTCAGTTCCTTTACCTTCAATTACATAACTCTCATATTCAGTGAGTTCATTAAATTTCATTGCGGTATATTTTTTTTTGTTCGATTTTATCCTATCCATTCACTACTGGTGTCAATACCATCTGTTTTATCACCTATTTTAAAAGTATATACAACTCAAACGCCTCGATTGTTTATTAAAAGATCAACAATTTAATAGGATGACCTGAAAACTCAAATCTCCTAGAGACGGGTAAATGTTGTATCTTTCGCAAAAAAAGATGAAACGACTATTTACATACTTTCTTCAGGGACTATTGCTCTTGGGACCTTTAGCAGTGACGCTTTATAGTGTTTATCTGATGTTTAACTATGCCGACCGATTGATTGGTGACCCATTAAAAGAGCATTATCAGCTTGACATTCCGGGAATTGGAATAGTTGTATTGTTTGTATCACTGACGCTTCTCGGGCTAATCGGACAAACCATCATCGTAAAACCATTTACCTGGTTTACCCGCAGACTTCTGAAACGCTTACCGTTATTGAATGTTATCTATAGTTCAATCAATGATTTATTTACAGCATTTGTTGGGAAGGAGAAGAAATTCACTGTACCAGTAAGAGTTTGTATGGACAAGGAAAACAATTTATGGAAGATTGGGTTTATTACTGAAAAAAAACTGGATGAATTTGGGATGAAAGGCATGGTTGCTGTTTATTTTCCCTTTTCATACAGCATTAATGGCGAGATGATGATGGTTCCCGAAAGTTCGGTGATACATGTTGACTTGAGCCCTTCGGAAGTGATGAAATTTGTGGTTTCGGGTGGTGTGACTAAAATTAATTGATATGCCTACAGAAGTATTGTTGATGGGTGCATTTTTATTCATGATCATCATTGTTCTGATGATTGATTTGTTGGTGGTTGGACGAAACTCGCACATTGTTTCCACCAAGGAGGCCTTGATTTGGTCAAGCATTTGGTTCGCTCTCTCAATGGGATTTTATGCGTTCCTGAAATTTTATGGACACATGCTTCATGGCATAGAAACACCAGCCGAATTATCGGAGGTCATCAGCAAATATGCCCCGGGGATCAAATTCAGTTCATCTGATTTTGAAGGAATGGTTGCTGAATATCGCGAAAATATGTCGATGAGTTACTTAGCTGGTTACTTTATTGAGCAAACGCTTTCTATCGATAATGTTTTCGTTATACTGCTTATTCTACAGGGATTTTCAGTTCCGCAAAAAAACTATAAAACCGTTTTGTTTTGGGGTGTACTTGGCGCCATCATTTTAAGGTTTATCTTCATATTTGCCGGAGCTGCTCTCATTCATAAATTCTCATGGATACTCTATGTTTTTGGTGGATTTCTTGTGTTTCAAGGCATCAAAATTCTGGTTAAAAAAGATGATCACCAAAGCGACCCTCATGATTCTTTTATTGTAAAGTTTCTGTCTAAATATCTGAATATACTGAAGGAATATCACGGTGACCGATTTGCCCTGAATTATCATGGGAAGGTATTTTTCACCCCTTTGATGTTGGTTTTAGTTCTGGTTGAATTTACTGATGTTATTTTTGCACTTGACTCTATTCCGGCAGTATTTTCGGTCTCTCTTGATCCGTTTGTAGTATTCTTTTCAAATATATTTGCGATCATTGGTCTTCGCTCCCTGTTCTTCTTGCTGGCAAATATGATCGATAAATTTAGGTTTCTGAATATCGGAGTGAGCATATTGCTTATTTTTGTAGGAGTAAAATTGCTCGCTCACAACTGGCTTGATGAGATTGGTTTTAAATCATCGTATTCACTCTATTTTATTGCTACCACTTTAGTCCTGAGTGTTGTTCTTTCAGCTTTGTTTCCAGAGAAAGAGAAAGCGAAAAAAAGCCATTAATTGTTTGGAAAGTCTTTTCTGTTGACTAATTACTCTTTTTATTATGGTACTAGAAAGTGGCCCGGTAACTTAATCCAAGACTTCCTGCTCCCAAATAGGCAGGCATTAAAGCTGAAGTGGCTCCTTTATCGTGCCCTATTTTCGGAATCACCTGATGACCGTTTGAAACGACAATCTTGCCACAGGTATAACCAATAGCAATGGCTAACGGATAATCACTTATCCAGTGAACTCCATTATTAAGCATAGCATAACCGAGCAATCCCATCAGCGAGTATCCAACTGGCTTAATGTATTTGTTGTCGGGATAATTTCCTGCAAGAATTGTAATGGTAGCCATTGCTGTAGCTAAATGACCTGAAGGAAAGGCATCGTAATTCGATACACTTTTTTGGTATTTGCCTGGTTTCGGAAAAGGATGCCAATCGCCAGCAGGAACAGGATCTGCTGATTCCATTGCCCTGAACGGGCTTTGCCTTCCTGTTATCCGTTTTAGAAATTGAGTGGTTAATCCCAGAGCAAATATACCTTCAGCAATCTGAGAAGTGGTTTGAAGGGCACGGTAATCGTTGGCAACAAGTCCATAACTATATAATCCACCTGCAACAAACATACTGGCCCAACCTTCGCCTAAATAATAAATGGCAGAGTTGGCATTGTCCGGAATTTCCAT
>JBBQXI010000208.1:0-7192 GCA_038209805.1 Bacteroidales bacterium
AAATCCCTGACGAGTCATGTATCCAGCGGCAGCATCGCTCCTACTTCCCGACAGGCAATAAATCAAAATGGTTTTGTCTTTTTGCAACATACTAACTTTTGATGCAAAATTCCGGTCAGAAATATCGATCAAAGTTGAACCCTGAATGTGTCCGCGCGAATATTCACCTGGCGTCCGCACGTCGAGAAGAATCATATTTCCCTTGCCAATTAAATCCTTGAATTTCACGGCATCCACATTTTCTACCGTTTGTGCCTTTAAGTCAATAAAAAGGCCTAAAATAAAAACCAAAATTACAATTGCTTTTTTCATATTTACAAATCTATATACTTTCATATTAAGCGTACGAAAGTATAAAAAGTTCACTTCAACAACAGAAAAATTGAATTATTTTTTTTGAGTGGTAAATTCGGTATGATTGATACATGTGCTAATCCTCATTCGTTCTTTCGCTAACCTTAATAAAAAAAGGATTCCATCTTTAATTCAGATGAAATCCTTTTCCCTATATCACGGTCTCCCGTTTCCGGTCTCCGTTTATCTTTGCACTTAGCTAGAACTCGATGTCGTATAATCCTTCAGAGTCAATTTCAAACTGCTTCACACCAATATCGGTCATTGGGTGTTTAATCAGTTGATGCAGCAATTCAGGTCCAATGGTTGCCGAATGTGCACCGGCCATACTGACACGGTAAATCTGGTCAACGGTTTTAAAACTGGCTGCGAGTACTTTGCCATTCAAGCCATATAACGCAATATTTTCAACGATATCTCCTACCACTTCAATTCCGTGCGACGAAATATTGTCCAAACGACTCACGTAAGGAGCCACAAAATCGGCACCGGCTTTCATGGCCACTAAAGCCTGTTGCTGTGTAAAAATAGCAGTTGCGGTTACGTTAATTCCGGCATCTTTCAGAATTCGCATGGCACGGTAGCCATTGACTGTAACCGGAATCTTGGCGTAAAAATTATCGCCAAAATCGAAATAACTGCGGTATTTTTTGGCTTCGCGCACCATGTCATCCGACTCAGCGGAAATCATTTGCACGTGAACCATTCCGGTTCCAACCAATTCCTGAATGCCTTCGATGGCTACAGAAAGTTTGTATCCGGAATGACTCAGAATTGTTGGATTTGTAGTAACTCCCTCCAGAGGAAAAAATGAGTACAGCTCCCGAAGATCATCCAGGTTGGCTGTGTCGGCCATGTAAATCATTGTTTTGTTTCTAATTGTTTATGCGGCAAAGGTACAGTATCAAAAGTAAGCACAGTGGAAAGAGACACTAGATTTTAGATATTAGACAACAGACTTAAGATAAAGCAAACTTGAACGTCATGGCGAGGAACGAAGCAATCTATAATTGACAGATTGCTTCACTTCGTTCGCAATGACGTGCTAACATCTTCGCGTCATTGCGAGCGACCGAAGGAAGCGTGGCAATCCACATTGCAAAGACGCATGGTCTATTGTCTTTTATCTAATATCTTTCCTGATACTAATTCGCCAGCAAATATTCTTCAGCCTCAACCGACCACAATCCCTGATGGCGATCGCAGATTTCTGCCAGTTTCGCAAACAAAGGTTCTATTTTTCCCAGTTCGGCAAAATCGGAGATGGCTGTCAACGGCATTTCAAGGTGCGTGTAAATCAACTTTTTTCCACCTGGTATCTGCGGAAGGTGAAGCGTGGTTTCAATCACGGCATTCAGTCCGCCAATGTGGGTAACCAGTCCGGCAGGATCGAGGCCAGCAGTCATCACGTCCAACGCTTCTTTCATGTCGTCGGTGTTTCCTCCTGAAGTTCCCACGATATGCGTATAGGCATAATGCACATTGTAGAAATTCAATTTGGCGCCCAGAGTTGGATCAGATGGTCCGGCGAAGAAATTCAAGCAACCGTCGAACGACAGGATCGCATCGCCTTGCTCAATAACCGGAGCAACGGGAGCAAATACAAATACGTCGTCGTAACCGGTTCCTCCTGAAATACGTTTCAGTTCCTCAACCGGATTTTCAGTTTTCGTATTCAGGTAAATCAGTTCGATACCTCGTTTGGCGGCTTCAGCAACGGTATAAATCGAAGCGGCGCGATCTAAACGAGTTTGGTCAATATCGGTTACCACGCACAATTTGGGTTTGCGATCGGCACGATGAATGACGTAATTAATAGCAGCCAAACCCATAGGACCAACACCGGCTAAAATCGCCATTTTGCCATCGGCCACAATTTCCATGTTGTGAATGTACGAACCCGGAGTGGTGTGGTAGTTGGCATGCATAGCGCCAATCACGCACGAAAGCGGCTCGGCCAGCGATGCCGGATAAAAACCGGGACCATCGTATGCCAGCAAACAATCCTGAACCAGCACATCTTTCGGGATGATCACATAAGTAGCATCACCGCCGATGTAATGATATGAATAACCCGGAGCGCTCAACACGCCTACCGGACCTTCTTCGTAATAAATAGCCGGCTGAATCGAGAATTTTTGTCCGGCCTTGAACTTGTGTTTCCAGTTTTCGCCAATTTCGACCAACTCGCCACTAAACTCGTGACCAATGATGATCGGGTTTTCGGCGATATCATTCGGAACACGTTTGTGATCGGTAGCCTGTTTGGCTGCTTTGTATGACGACATGCAAATGCTGTCGGATACCACTTTTGCCAAAATTTCGTCGGCTTTGATGGCCGGAAGTTCAAACTCTTCGAGTCTCAAATCTTCTTTTCCGTATAAACGAACTGCTTTTGTTTTCATATTTATTAATTTTTGCCACTAAGGCGCAAAGACACTATACTTAATTATTTCAGTTTCGTCATTGCAAACGAAGTGAAGCAATCTGTTCGGATGGATTGCTTCGTACCTCGCAATGACGGTTTTTCGAACATTTCGTCTTCGTGCCTTTGTGGCTATTTCATTTATTAATTCAACATATTTTGACCTCCGGTTACGGGCACTGCCTGGCCGGTTTCGTATTCTTGTTCAATGATGTAATAAACGGCACGCATCACATCGAGCGGAGTACAACCACGACCTGCCGGAACCTGTGCCACATAGAAACGTTTCACATCTTCAATGGTTTTGGCACCGGGCACTTTCCCCGCATTCAGGTATTGCACAAACAATCCTCTCTCCGGATCAGCCCAAAGCGGACCATCATAGAAATTGCCCGGACAAACCGAGTTGACCTTGATTTTGGCTGGCATCAGCTCCATCGCGAACGACTGAGTGAGGCCGATTCCACCAAATTTACCACCTGCGTAAGCAAAATTCTTGTTGCTGCCTTTTAATCCCGATTTGGAATTGATCTGGATGATATCGGTAAAATGATCAGGTTTAAATTTGTTCTGAAGCTTCATCACCGCCGAAGCATATTTGGCACACAAGAAATAAGCTGAATAATTTACTTTGGTCATCAGTTCAAAGGTTTCAGGAGTCATTTCTTCCAGTCCGCCTGCACGTAAAATACCCGCGTTGCTGATAAAAATATCCAATCCGCCAAATTCGCAAACCGTTTGGGAAATCAGGCTTTCAACCGAAGCTGCATTCGACACATCGGCTTTCACAAAATAGGCTTTGTTTTTGCCTTTACCGACATTCAATGATTCGGCAAATCTGGCTCCCAGTTCTTCATTCAGGTCGGCAATCACCACATTTGCTCCATTTTGCATCAGGTTTTCAACGATTCCGGCGCCAAAACCTTGTGCGCCTCCGGTAACAATGGCAATCTTGCGGTCGACACGTCCGGCGGTTGCACCCATCGCAATGGCGCTGCGATATTGTTCCACTTCCCAGGTATCGATAAAATTAACCTGTTCCGCAGTCATTGGGCTTTGTCCGCCAAATTTTTCGGAGTACAGGCTCACCATACAAGTATCCATCATCACATCTTCCAAAGTGGCAACAGCTTGCGCATTGTCGTTCGCCAGAATACAACCGATTCCTTTGATGCAAATGATCTTCGGAGTTTTAGGCTGCGTTTCGGTGTATGTTTTAATTTTTTCGGAAAGGTCATTCAGCAAAGCATCCACGTCGCCTGAAAATTCTGCATAAACGAATGATGAATTGCAATACACGATTCCATCAGGAATAAAGGGCAAAGCTATTTTCTGGTATTCAGCTTCCGAAGAAAGAAACCGTTCGTAGTAAGAATTATTAATAACTTTCAAGGTTTTCAATCCTTTTGCCGAAAGCATCATGCGAATAGCCGGAACAATTTTAGCAACAGCCGGATCAACCGGAAGTTTAACCAATTGGGCAATTTCACCAATGGCAGCATTCAATTTGGCAATTACCTTGATATAAAGTTCATGAATTTCAGAAGTATTATTGGCAGCCACAAAAATTCCGTGGTTCTGCAATAGAATGATCTGAGGTTCGGCTCCTACCCGACTGCGATAAGCATTGATGCGGGTTTCCACTTCCTTATACAAAATGTATCCGGGATCGACATAAGGTACAAACACCACCTCGTCGCCAAACAATTCGGCGGTGCACTTTTCTGCATCCTTACCGCACATCAGGCCGTTCACTTTGGTGCTGTGGGTATGAACCACGAAGCGGAAAGCGATTAAATCGTGCAGCGAAGTTTCCACCGATGGGCGCTGGCCCTTTTCGGGATGAACACGCGAATTCAGCAAATCGTTTTTGATCTGATTTTCGCGTTCCATCACATCTTCGGAATAGGTTTTCCCGGCACTCAATTGTAACCCTTGTCGATCCAGCTGCGCAAAACCGTCCTCGCCAATGGTTGCCAGACTGTGTCCGCTGGCTTTGATGTAAATGTGGCTTTCGTCTTTGTACGATGTATTTCCCCCGCCAGCAATGACGAAGTCTTTCTGTTTGCCGTAGAACTGTGATATTTCTATTAATTCCTGAATTTCTGGTTTCATGATGTTTTGTTTTTCGTAGAGACGCGATGCGTCGCGTCTTTTGATGCATCGCGTCTCTACAATTTTAATTGATAAAATGGTTAATTACCGCCTGACCTAATTCGACAAACGAATCGTATTGTTTCAATTTGGCAGCGCCGTCGGCATCCAGGTATCCTTGTTCGCCTTTGGCAATCAGGTACTGGTGAGCCGCAATGATGCAGGCGCCTTCGAACCCGATTTGTTCCAACTCTTCGTCCAGTTCAACGCCACCGCTACAAGAAACTTTTACCGGATCGAGCTGAGGAGTATTGTGTTCGGTACCGAATGTGATCAGGAAGTTTTTCGAGCGGAAGAAAGTCACAAAATTTTTCAGCACCGCAAATGTATTGCGTCCGGGAATCAACTCCAGGCTATACACGCCTTTGCTTCGGAGGGTTTCATAAAGTTTCACAAAGTTGCCTTCGTAATCGGTAAAATTACCTTTGGCGTCGTCGAGCAAAACCGGATAGCAAGGAATTCCACCGGCAGTAATAATGATGTCTTTCACCTGTTCGAGGCTTAAAAATGCTTTCGGATCTTCCGGAACAAAAGCACGTCCCCCGGTCTTCAATAGATTTCCGCGTATTTCATTTTCCAATCCGGCAATGTCAGTCAATTTCGACTTCACATCTTTTCCGGAGAAAACCTGCGTGTAGAACGCTTTCTTTTCTTCAGGTGTAATGAATTTTTCGTTGATGGCAATACGCAACGCTTTGGCAATGTGACGTTCGCGCAACATATTTTTAGCATATTTAGCTTTCAGGTCGTCAAAATCGAAGCTAAACCCGGCATTCAATTCAGCCAGTAATTCGTTCAGTTTCTTTACCATTTCGGCAGTCTGAACATTGCTTTCGTGCTGAACCTGTTCCAGTAAGCTCAACTGTTCGCCACTCAAAACAAGCGGACTGGTCAATCCTTTTCCGGAGAAATACGTACGGCCCGGATTGGCTGGATCGTTTACCCGAACATTGGCTTCCTGAAGGTCTTTCTGCAACGACATGAACTCGATGTTGAACAGCGGAAATATTTTATATTTCAATGCCAGTTCTGCAAATTCGGCATATCCGTCGGTGGTGTAAAAATCGTTGATCCCGAGGACCTGAACGCCTTCGGCTTCGGCCAACTTAAACGGTTGCTCGATTTCGGTAAATGCGCTGAATGAGAATGGAGTATGAAAATGGCCGTTTACCAGAAGCACTTTCTGCCCGCCGTTCTTTTTCAGTTCATCGAGCAGAGCCTGTTTGCCCGGATAGTTGGCGAATAATGATTGATTGTTCATTGTATTTTAGTTTTTAAGTAGTTCTTAAATTTCGGGATAAAGTAAGCCATTTCCTAAAAGTTTTGTATCCTTTGGTATCCTGTGTGAGAAATAAAGTGTTTAATTCAGGAAAAAGAAATAAGGAAAAAGAGAAAGTTTAGGTGTGTGAAGTAAGTGTTGCATATAGGTTGTCACACACTGTTCCGTCCGGGAAAAGGTTTGTATTTCAATCAGAATTGTCCCGCAGACGGTGAAAACTTTTCTCGTCTGAAATTTCTACAATACTGTTACCGCTACTCGGTTAGAAATGTAACTGATCAATGCGACTGCCTGCATCTTCAGTCTTCCGACTCCGGTCTCCCTTTTTAAATCAGTAACTGGAATAAATCGGGTCGTTCGTTGATGTATTCAGCCAGAAACCCGTGGGCTTCCATGCGCTGAACCAGACCGGGAAAATCGTCTTTATCCAGAAGTTCGATCCCAATCAGGGCTGGTCCCTGTTCACGGTTGGTTTTCTTCGAGTAATCGAACATGGTAATGTCATCGTTTGGCCCAAGAACCTGATCAACAAAATCGCGCAAAGCGCCAGCACGCTGTGGAAAGCGAACGATAAAGTAATGTTTCAGTCCTTCGTAAAGCATCGATCGCTCCCTGATTTCTTCCGTGCGGGTAATGTCGTTGTTACTCCCTGAAACCAAGCAAACTACATTTTTACCTTCAATCTGTTCGCGGTAAAAATCGAGTGCCGTAATGGCCAATGCTCCTGCAGGTTCAACTACAATCGCATCCTGATTATACAATTCGAGGATCGTTGTGCAAACTTTTCCTTCAGGAACAGTAACAATATCGTCGAGCACCTGTTGGCAAACTTTAAATGTGAGATCGCCTACACGCTGAACGGCGGCGCCATCTACAAATTTATCGATGTCTTTTAAGGTAGTCACTTCGCCCTTTTCGATGCTCATTTTCATCGAAGGCGCTCCGGCAGGTTCTACGCCAATAATTTTGGTATTGGGGCT
>JBBQXI010000209.1:0-7137 GCA_038209805.1 Bacteroidales bacterium
TCAGCGGAGTTCCAAAAGTTGAAAAATACACATTACCATCCATTTTCCGAAAGAAACCAGATATTGAAGTGTCACGAATCTTGGATGATAAAAGGACTACCCCTTTTAGTTCAAGTTGAATACGATGTTGTTCCAGATCAATAGACAACCCGATAGAATCACCAGCTGCCATTTTCAAACGTGACTCAAGCCACGCCTTTTCTTTTAACTGTGTTAATAACGAAGAATTGATTTGAGGGCTACCTTCCGCCTGAACTTGAGCAACCTTCATTCGATCACGAACAGAGCTGACCGATAAATAGGCATAAATGGAAGTTAAAGCCAATACAGACAAAGCAATAATAATAACGATATATTTTACACCACTGCGTTTATTTTCAACAAACAAACTATCAAAGTCTTCCTCCGAATTTTCTTTCATATTAATAAATATAAACTTTTGAACCTACTTCCATTGCCTTATATACTGCTTCCAGATCGTCATCAAGTAAACGGATACAACCATGGGTAACACTCATACCCATCCGGCGTTTATATATAGTACCATGAATCATATAACCATCTCCAATTTCCATTTTGTATGCGCCAAGGGTTCCCGTTTCCCAACGCGAAGGGTCGTTTGCGGAAGGAATGGGCATACCATCTTCAATAAAAGCCCAATCAGGCTTTTTCCAAACCGGATTGGTTGCTTTACGTAATACTTTACGGACACCAAATGGAGTATAAAAAATGTGTTCGTATTTTCTTTCAGCCGAAACCAATTTTTCATTTTTGCCGGTTGAACAGATTCCATCACGAATCAACTGTTTACCCTTGTATAAAAAGAAATGGTTATCGGATGTATTTACAACCATATAAGCATTTGTAGGTGTAAACGAATCAAGGCGCTTCTGAAGTTTATTAACATCAGTTTCAATGGACTCCTTATCAGTTCCAGCATCGCCAGAACCAGAGGAACTTGAGGAAAGACCTGTTAAAGCAATAGTTGATTCTTGAAATGCCGGAATAGCAAAAAGTACCATTGATGCAAAAAACAGAATCCCAACAATCAAAACTGCCAGATAAATAAAGAAGTTACGAATCATAGAATTTGAATTATTATTAAACCTGTTTTATATATCATATCAATAACATAAACTTATATTTCTCAAAAAAGTTTCAATGCACACTAAAAATCCACACCACCAGTAACTGAAGATAGAGGTTCAATAGATCCAACAATAGTCACGCGTGTTCCAGAACCGACAACACGAAACAAATCATCAATATCCCGGTCTCTCATACCAACACAACCAGTTGTCCAATCAAACCCACGCCCCCCGCTGCCATGAATTTCAATCAGGTTGCCAATTCCAGCTCCACGCGAAATAATTCCCTGACGTTTCATTTGAGCAAAGTGAGCACGATCTTCAGCATTCGGATAATCCAGCAACATAGCTTTGTGATATCCTGTACTTCCACCGGCTTTCTTACTTGTTACATGATAATTTCCTTCAGGTGTAGCTTTGTCTCCGGCACGTTCTTTATGTGCCATCCAATTCGGACCAAATTCAACGTCATAACTACGAATTGTTTTTCCTGACTGATATACATACAAAATATGTGCAACTTTATCGACTAAAATCACCTTATTCCCTCCACGAGAAGCGGCAATTGCATCATTGGCTAAACTTTTCCATCTTCCGTAGTCATTGAAATAATCGCGTAACATTTTTGCAGCTGCAGTATTGGCATGGTTGGCATATATTTCAGCCTTTTTAAAAAGTATTTCTGCATCTTTTAATTTACCATTTCCCTGAGCAATTTTTGATTCGCTAAAAAACATTTTAGATTTATTATGCGCATCAAAAACAGATCTCGGTATAGGCAGACTTTTAAAAAGCTTATTATACAATTCAATCTTTTTTTCCATACTCACAAAAGCAGCATCTACGTTCTTACTTAAATCGTCTGCTTTTGCAATGGATTCTTCTTTCGATTCTTCAGCAATCTTTTTTGCCTTCTGAGCTGAACTGATCACACTACCATAGTCCCTGACAAGGATAAAACGATCGTTTTCCCTTGACCAATTTTTCATGGCAGACTCATATATTTGCGTTGCTTGTTTATACTTTGTTTCAGAATAAACATCAGCTTCGGCTTCTTTGGCTTCGGATAAAGCTTCGCGTGCAAATCTTAAATCATCGTTTGGTAGTCTCTTTTGCGAAACTATGATAACACAAACGGTAATTACAAGAAAAACAACTGACAATAAAATAACAGTTATCCACTTAATTTTCTTCTTATTCAAGGCCATCACATTTTTATTAAAAAAATACCCGGGGGGAAAGCCCCGGGTATTTAAAATCCCTAACTCTTATGAGTTATTATTTTTTACCTTTTTTTGCGATAGCTTCTTCCAATTCAGCTTTGATAGAAGTAGCTTTTTCTTTAGCAGCTTTAATTTTGCTGTTTGAACCTAAAAGGTCGCCATTAGCTAACAAACCTTCAACTTCAGTTACAGTAGTTTCAGCAACAGCTAAGTCAGCTTTGATAGCTTCTAAAGCTTCTCTTCCTTCTTTACCTCTAGGAGCTTTTGCAATCAAACCTTTGTTTTCTTCAACAAGAGCTTTAACTTCAACAATAGCAGCTTCAGTTTCAGCTTTCAATTCAACTTTACGAGCTTCTGATTTAGCTTTAGTATCAACAGCCATCTGGCTAACAACAGCTAAAGTAGCTTTAGCTTTTGTGTAGCTTGGGAACCATTTTGCTTTAGCTACTTCTACTTTTTCGTTAGCTGATTTCATTGAATCAACCAAAGCCTGATAAGCTTCTGGAACATACATGTCTGCACCAGCGTCTTTTACTTCCTGAATTGCTGCAGTTGCTGCATCAATTTCTGTTTGTGGAACTTTCTGACAAGAACTAAATAACACTGTAAGACCCATTGCTGCAATAGCAATAATTAATTTACTTTTCATACTCAATTTTTAAATTTGTTTTTCTCTAAAACTATTAACTCTAATATATAACTAAAAACTTTTACAAAGTTCTATTTTTACATCGGATTATCAAAGGACTTTCTGACAAATTTATCATTGTGACGAAGGTTTCAGGAGAAGTAACACAACTTTATATCTTTTTTTACACATTTTTTTATATATTTCACATTTCCAACAACATATAAATGGCATCAACGACCAAATATAAACAGAAGTCTGACGAAGAAATCGTTCTTCTAATTATAAATTCCGGGAATCAGGAATTATTTGAATTGATTTATTTAAGATATTTCAAAAAAGTCAGGGATAAATGCTTCAGTTTTTTGAAAGATTCCAAATTATCTGAAGAATTTGCAAATGACATTTTAACCAAAGCATACGAAAAGATTCATGGATTTAAAGGTAATTCCTCGTTTTCATCCTGGCTCTACTCCATAACGTATAATTATTGCATCGATTATTTAAGAGTCAAAAAGAAACTTCACTATCCGGAATGGAATAGTAATAACGAAATTCCCGAAATTATTGATGAATCGGAAACCGATTTTGAAGAAGCAAGTTACGAGAACCTACTTACTATTTTTGAATTAATACATCCGGAAGAAAAAGTACTGCTTTTGATGAAATACCAGGACAATCTTCCTATAAAATCAATAGCAAAGACTCTACGAATAAGCGAGGATGCGGTTAAGATGAGACTTAAAAGAGCCAGATCCCGGGTAATTTATATGTATAATCAAAAATTTAATTCGGGTGATTAATTTTCCCCGTGTGTTACATTTATTAAATAATCCGTCTATAAGTAAGAACAGTTAGAACCTTTATTTACAAATTGTTCTGAATGCCATAAAAACTAAAACCAATAAACCTAAACCCAATATTACATTACTGATTTATGAAAAACATTTTAAGCAAAATATTCAAGTTTTCTAGTGTTTCACTTCCTGAAGCAGTAAAAGATTCCTTTTTTCAGAAATTTGGAGATTCTATTAATGTGGAATGGCTTCATTCTGATGATTTCTACGAAGCTATATTTTATCTTGAAGGCATTGAACACATTGCTCATTTCGATTCTGTGGGTAAACTGATTAATCTAAAGAAGAATCTTCCTATTCATGCCACACCCGAACATATTAAACAAAAAGCTGCCCTGCACGGCGAATTGATGAATGTAATCGAAATAATAGAAGACGAGATTGTCGGCTACGAACTGATTATTCGCGACGAAGTGCTGATTAGATACTCTCTACTTTTGAACGAAAAAGGTGGACTCATTCAAAAAAACAAACTTTAAACGTGATCACTATTTGATAGACTGAAATATTCAGGAGTAAACCTAACCTGTAACATTCTTCTCGTCAAATATTTATCAATAATTCGCTTTGCTTAGTTAAATTTTGTACCTCTATCGCAGTCAAAAAAAACTAAAAAACGTATCTTTCCTATTGCACAACTAAAAAATTTAATACTATATTTGCAACCGCAAAATCATACACGGTGGTTGTAGCTCAGCTGGTTAGAGCACTGGATTGTGGTTCCAGGGGTCGTGGGTTCAAATCCCATCATCCACCCATCTAAGACCCAATTACTTATATAAAAAGTAGTTGGGTTTTTTCTTTACCTGACAACATCTTTTGCACGACTTACTTCATCAACCAGATAAACAATGGATTGATGTGAAACTCCGGAATGCAGACTAAGCCCAATTTCACAGGTTCGGCTGGTCGAATAGCCATATCGAACATCTTCAGGTAATTGAATTTTCAGATTGCGTAATCCATGTTCATTTAACTCCGGAAATGAGAACCCACGGTCGCCGGCAAAACCACAACAGTTGGTTTCCGGAACAACCACTTTTGTCGCACATCTTTCAGCCAGCTCTAACAGTTTATCTTCTAAACCCATTTTTTTCATACTGCATACCGGAAATACAGTGATGGTTTCCTGCATTGGTATAATTTCCAGATTCGGAAGTAGATGATCGAGAATAAATTCAACTGGCTCATAAAGTTTCAGGCCCAATTTCATGTTCTCTTTCATTGTAAACAGGCATGGACTCATATCGCACAACACTGGATATTTGCCATTCTCGCTGGCTTTCAGCAAAGCGACTTCCAACTCGTTCGATTTTTTTGTTCCGGCGTCGGTATAACCTTTGCTCGAAAAAGCCATTCCACAACAAAGACTATTTAGCTTTTCCGGATAAATTACCTCGAAACCACCTTTATTCAGAAGCTCAACCATCTTTTCAGAAAGCTGTTTTTCCTTTCGATTTTCTTTTGATACTCCCATTGCTCGGTTGATGCATGATGGGAAATACACTACCTTCCTATCCGTCGCGGCTTCTTGCAACTGGTTCGTATTTATTTTCTTTGCTCCAATCGGCATAAATGCATTCCATCGTGGGATACGATTTCCTGATAACGTTCGGAGTCCTCCTGAAATGCCTTTCATAATTGGAGTTCCCAAAACAGTATGAAAAAATCCAACAACTGAAAGTGCACCTCGAACCGACGAAGTTACTCCACTCATATGATCCGCAATCCAAACCGCCCGATTTTGATGTTCTCCGATTTCTTCCTTTCGAAGGGTTTTGATCAACTTGCCCGTATCGATTTTTACCGGGCAAGCGGTGGCGCACAAGCCATCGGTGGCACAGGTTTCATTCCCACCGTATCGATAGGCCTTGGCAAGCGAAGCTGCAATATGCGGCTCATGGCCGCTCCTTACCAAGCTAGCCATCTCGCGATAAACCACGATGCGCTGACGAGGCGTTAAAGTCAGTTCAGCCGAGACACAGGAAGGTTCGCAAAAACCACATTCAATGCACTTATCAATTTTTTCGCTAGCCGCCGGAATAGGTTTCAGGTTTTGCAAATGTGCTTCCGGATCATTATTCAGAATAACTCCGGGGTTGAGCAGGTTTTGTGGATCAAATATTTGTTTGATCTGTGTCATCAGCTGGTAAGCTTCGCTCCCCCACTCCTTTTCAACAAACGGCGCCATATTCCGGCCAGTTCCATGCTCAGCCTTCAATGAACCATCGTATTTCGAAACCACCAAATCGACCACATCAGCCATAAAGCTAGCATAGCGATCAACCTCGTTTTGAGAGCCAAAATCCTGAGTAAAAACAAAATGTAAGTTTCCCTCCAACGCATGTCCAAAAATTACAGCTTCGCGATACTCCCATTTTTCGAACAACTGATGTAAATCGAGTGTTGCCTCAGCCAAACGTGCCACAGGAAAAGCCACATCCTCAATAATAACAGTAGTTCCTGTCTTTCGAATGGCTCCAATGGATGGAAACATGCCTTTACGAATTTTCCAAAGCAAAGCATATTCTGATGGAACTGAAGTAAATTCAATGGGGATTTCAGAAGTAATCGCCTTTATCGTATCAAGAATAACTGCAATTTGCTGATTAAGGTCGTCTTTATGAAGAGCACGGGTTTCAACCAGAATGGCACTTGCTGTTGGACTAAGCGTTTTCAGGTAGTTGGGAACTCCCGTCTGATCTTCAACCGATCGAAGCCCTGCCCGATCCATTAATTCAACTGCAGAAACCGGTGCCGATTTCAGGAGAGAAACTGCATTACAGGCTTTTTCTATATCCGGGAAAACCATCAACGAACTGGCCTTAAACGGATGTTCAACTACGGTTTTGTAACTTATTTCAGCAATGAATCCCAGCGTTCCTTCCGAACCAATCATCAAATGTTCAATAACGTCAAAAGGGTCAGCAAAATCGACCAGCGCATTCAGGCTGTAGCCGGTTGTATTTTTCATTTTAAACTTTCGCGCAATCCTTCCAGCCAATTCGGTATTGGACTTGACAGATTCGGCCATCTCCGTAACATCCTGAATCAATTGCGGATGAGTTTGACTAAACTGAAGTTTGCTTTCAGGATCGGAAGTGTCGAGCACAGTTCCATCGGCAAAAATAACGCGCATGCTGGCCATTGTCTTGTACGAATTTTCGGCCGTTCCGCAACACATGCCACTGGCATTATTGGCCGCAATTCCACCAATCATGGCGGCATCAATTGATGCCGGATCGGGACCTATCTTCCTTCCGTAGCGCGCTAAAAGTGAATTAACTTTTGCACCGGTCAATCCCGGTTGCAAGCTGATTTTCAAACCATCCGGATCAATT
>JBBQXI010000210.1:0-7107 GCA_038209805.1 Bacteroidales bacterium
CTTGCTTCACCCACTATTCTTTCAACCAAAAGATATGGTTGAAAGCCAGCTTTGATTTTATGATTTTAATTCTTCTGTACCATCAGCATATAAAGCAAATCTTCCTTTTTCGCGATTGTGTGCCTGTTCGTGTTTAGGCCACGGCCAGCCGCCGAACTGGGTTTGTTGGTAATCCAGAAATGCTTCCTGAATTTCAGCTTTTGAATTCATTACAAAAGGTCCGTATTGAACGACGGGCTCATTAATTGGTTTCCCCTGCAACATCAGCAAAAAACAATCCTCGTTTCCGGCCTGAAGTTTAATTTCGTTGGCAGCGTTTAACTGAACTGAATGATATTCAGGGATGGTTTCACCGTCAATTTGTAACCCTTTCCCTTTATAAAAATAGAGTGTCCGGTTTGCTTCTGCACTTGCTTGCGGAATAATCCATTCAGCACCTGCATCAAGCTTAATGGTTAAAATAGCTACTTCGTGATCAGAATCAGCCGCCCAGGAATCGGGTGTTGGGGCAGGAGCCTCGGTATCATAAATAGAGCCAGCAATCACGTTTATTTCAACGGATTTCCCATTACTACTGGTTTGTTTCAAACCCGGAATACTGTCTTCCCACAACATTTTAAAATACGGTTCAACAAATTTGCTGGCCTTGGGTAAGTTCAGCCAAATCTGAAAAAGTTCCATTGGGTTTTCCTTATCCTGATGGATGAGCGGAAACATCTCAGAATGTTGCACACCTTTGCCGGCGGTCATCCACTGCACATCGCCTTTACCAAAACGACCTGCAGCTCCCATCGAATCAGTATGATCGACCAGACCTTCTTTTACCACTGTAACCGTTTCAAAACCACGATGAGGATGATATGGAAAACCTGGAATCTTCTGACCGTGATACATTCGCCAACCATCTTTTACAGTAAAGTCCTGACCAATGTCCCGGCCTTTAAGCGATGCCGCCGGACCCATTTCCTCGTTCCCTTTTGGATATTCGTCACGATGATGAACACAGAAAATAAATGGGTCAAGGGTTTCCCATGGAAATCCAAGCGGTTTTATTTTGAGAATAGATTTTTGTACCATGTCAATTCGTATTTTGATTCACTCAACTGCTAACAACAGATGGGAGTCAGAATGGTTGATTGAAAAAGGAAAGCAAGTATCTCTGTTCATTGTTACGGATTGAGAGAAGGTTCAGAATGTTATAAATTCTAATCTGAGATTGATTTTATTTTATCTGCTAAAATTGATGAGCTGTAACAGGATCAGGGTCAATAAAATTTCCGGTCATAAAAAAGGGCAGAATTTGCATCCTACCCTTTCTGTATTTTCTGGCTCCGGTCTTCCAACTCCCGTCTCCGGACTATCTTACTTTTCTATTTACACTGCTTTGCCCAGGTATCTTTCAACTGTACGGTGCGGTTGAACACCAACTTTCCGGGAGTCGAATCCTGATCGATATTGAAATACCCCAGACGCTCGAACTGAAAGTGATCCAATACTTTGGCATCTTTCACAAACGGTTCGATGTAGCATTTCGGTAAAACCTGAAGCGAATCGTGGTTCATTAATTCTTTGAAGTCAACATCTTTATGTCCGTCGGGTTCTTCGTCTGAGAACAAACGATCATACAGGCGAACTTCGGCTTCTACATTTTCGGTTGCCGAAACCCAATGGATGGTCGATTTTACCTTGCGTCCATCGGGCGAATTGCCGCCGCGCGAAGCCGGATCGTAAGTGCAATGTATTTCGGTGATTTCGCCATTGGCATCTTTAATCACATCGGTGCAGGTAATGAAATAGGCATAACGAAGGCGCACTTCGGTTCCGGGCGACAAACGGAAGAATTTCTTTGGTGGTTCTTCCATAAAGTCGTCGCGTTCGATGTATAATTCGCGGGTAAATGGTACCAGTCGGGTTCCCATTGAAGCGTCTTCCGGATTGTTCACAGCTTCCATCATGTCAATCGTTCCTTCCAGACAGTTGGTAATCACCACTTTCAATGGATTCAGAACTCCCATTACACGCTGAGCGCGTTTGTTCAAGTCTTCGCGGATCGAATATTCCAAAAGCGCAACATCAGTAATCCCGTCAGTTTTGGTGACCCCAATACGTTCGGCAAAATTCCGGAGCGATTCCGGAGTATAACCACGGCGACGCAAGCCACAAATGGTTGGCATACGCGGGTCGTCCCAACCGGTTACATGATTGTCCTTTACCAGTTCGAGTAATTTACGTTTACTCATTACGGTATAGTTGAGGTTCAGTCGCGAAAATTCGATCTGTCGCGGACGGTAATCCGAATCTTTCAGTTGATCGACGAACCAATCGTATAGCGGACGGTGAACTTCAAATTCGAGGGTGCAAATCGAATGAGTAATTCCTTCCCAGTAGTCGCATTGTCCGTGGGCGAAATCGTACATTGGGTAAATACACCATTTGTCGCCGGTGCGGTGATGCGGCGCTTTCATAATCCGGTAAAGAATCGGATCGCGCATGTGCATGTTAGGCGATGCCATGTCGATGTTGGCACGCAAAACACAGTCGCCTTCGTTGAATTCTCCGGCTTTCATGCGCATAAATAAATCGAGATTTTCTTCTATGGTGCGACTTTTAAACGGACTTTCAGTTCCCGGACGGGTTGGTGTTCCTTTTTGTGTACTAATCGTTTCAGCATCCTGATCGTCGATGTATGCTTTCCCTTCTTTGATCAGCTTAACCGCAAAATCAAAAAGCCTGTCGAAATAATCGGAGGCATAATATAGCCGATCGTCCCAGTCAAAACCCAACCAGCGGACGTCTTCCATGATGGAATCAACATATTCGGTTTCTTCTCTCGAAGGGTTGGTGTCGTCGAAACGCAGGTTGGTTAACCCATTGTATTTCTGAGCGGTTCCAAAATTCAGGCAAATGGATTTAGCGTGGCCAATGTGTAAATAGCCATTGGGCTCAGGGGGGAACCGTGTATGCACACGACCACTGTTTTTCCCGGCACTAATCTCTTCTTCAACAATTTGGTGAATGAAATTATTCGATTTCACCGCATTGTCATTTTCAATCACATTTTCGCTCATTTTATTCAATTTTAAAATCTCTTTTTCTAAAAGGCATTAACTGCAAAAGTATAAAATGATTTCAGCTATCAGATATTTAGGCGTTTGAAAATTGAATTGCGGAACAATAAAATTAATTTTGTAGGCGATGTGGAGATTTGAGGATTTGAAAATTTGAGGATTTGAAGATGAGGTTTGTGGGTTAAATGGTTTTATAGCTGAATGGTTTGTTAATAGTTTAACAATTTAGCAATTCAACTGTGTTTTCAATCTCCGAACTTTAGTTCACTTTAGGCACTCCGAACTTTTTAATGGTAAATTGTAAATAGTTAAATTCTAAATGCTTATGGCACTGATTGAAATTGAAGGAATGGAGTTTTATGCTTTTCACGGGCATTTCGAGGTGGAAAAAGTTGCTGGAAATCGATTTTTGGTGAACCTGAAAATTGAAGCAGACTTAGGCAAAGCCGGACAAACGGATCGTTTGGAGGACACACTCGATTACCAGAAAGCTTATCTGGCGGTGAAAGAAGAAATGGCTATTTCTTCAGATTTACTTGAACATGTTTGCCAGCGCATCATTACTCGGATTAAATCAGAATTTCCTGAAAGTCAAAAAGTATCGGTAAAAGTCTCAAAAATGAACCCGCCGATGGGTGGCCAGATCGAAAAGGTAAGTTTGACGATGGAAGGGTAAGTTTTTAGTCTGGGCTTCACTCGAAGTGAAACCCTGACTAAAAGTCTATTTTGTTTTCGAGAACCGGACCAGAACCGAGGCATGCGGTTCGACTGCAACTGTGAATTTGTCAGTAACAGAACCTTTATCTTCCTTATTCCACAAGTCTTTTACGGTATAGTTTCCGTCAATTCCAAGTTCAGAAAGAGTTACCGAAATTTCTGAAGTTTCGGTATCATTGATGTTAAAGAAAGCCACGTATTTATCTTCTGTTCCGGGGACATCGGCTGTCCAAACAATTAATCCATTCTCCGCTTTCAATTGTTTGTTTTTGGCACTGTTCTGGTTTACAGTCAGCACCTCATCATTGGTCAAAAGCGAAAGTGTAAATTCATCGTTCGTAGGCAGATCGCCACCAAACATAAGGGGTGAGCGGAACATCGCCCAAAGATTCATCAATGTATATTGTTCAGGTTTGGTAAAGCCTGTCATACGATCGGTACCTCTTTCAGCACGCAAAGCAATGTGCCCGAGAGGAAGCATGTCGGCATCGGGGAAATGACCTTCGCCAATGTATGGAGCCCAATCTGCACAGCGTTTAAACTGAGGTTCGAGCATTTTCCAATTGTCCCAGAAATCGTCACAAATGCGCCACATGTTGGCGTGGTTCACTACATGATTGGCCCATTTTAATGGAGTAGCGCCTGGCGAAGTTGAGAAGACCATCGAACGACCACTCTGGTCAATGGCTTTCCGAATCATCGAAATTTCGCCATGGTGATATGGTCTCGACAGATCGTCAACTTTCACATAGTCGACCCCCCACGAGGCATACATGTTGAAAATTGAATTGTAATAATCCTGAGCGCCTGTTTTCAACGTATCAACGGTGTACATATCGTGAAGCCATCCACACTGAAGCGAATCGGAATAAATATCGGCAGCTTTTACATGGGTTCCCATCACCTGAAGGTTTTTTTTTACCGCTTCAACAGGAATTCCGCGCATCAGATGAATGCCAAATTTCAGTCCTTTGGAATGAACATAGTCAGCCAAAGGTTTAAATCCTTTGCCATCGGCAGCTGATGGGAATTTCTCGATCGCAGGCAACAGGCGACCATATTCATCCAGAGTATAAACAGGATCCTTTTCATTGTAGCCGCCCGCTTTGTCGTTTGCTACGAACCAGCGAATGTCAACCACAATGTATTCCCACCCATGTTGTTTCAGGTTTGCAGCCATATAGTCGGCATTTGCTTTTACTTCAGTCTCGGTAACGGTTGGCCCGTAGCAATCCCAACTATTCCAACCCATTGGTGGGGTTTTTGCATATTGCCAGAACGTTTTATCCTGATTGTCGACTTTAGTTTTTGGTTTTTGATTCGAACAAGATACCGCCAACAATCCAATCGTGGCCATCAGTAATAATTTAGTTTTGTTTCTCATTTCAGTACGAAATTAAAATTGAGCTTGTAGGTTTACGTTGAAAGTGTAAATATAACATTTATTAATTTCCCTGATTTTCTCCTTCTTGAAATCAACCGGCAAAAAAAATCAGGAACTGCCAGATTAATATTCCGGCAATTCCTGATCACATATTTTAAAATTGTAGTATCAAATGCGAACAAACAATTCTTCCTTTGTCCTTCTCACTTTTGCGGCCGAACTGAGATAATCTGTTTCAGCATCGCGGTAGCCCAAAGCCAATACGACTGTACTATGTAACCCTTTTTCATCTAGACCAAGAGCTGCATCAAGTGCTTCCGGGTTGAAACCTTCCATTGGAGTAGCATCAACTTGTTCGTTTGCAGCGGCAACCAGTCCAAATCCCAAAGCGATGTATGCCTGACGCATATTCCAGTTCAACAACTGTTCTGGAGTCTTTCCGGCAATACTGCCGCTGACCATGTTACGCATTCCATCGAGCGACTCAACCGGAATTCCACGAAGCGAGGCAATGTGGTTAATGTATTTGTCAACGTTTTCGCTGCTGTAGTCCTTCCATGCAGCAAAAACCAAGACATGCGAACCTTCGGTTATTTGAGGTTGATTGTAAATTGCAGGAGCAATTTTTGCCTTTAATTTAGGATCTTCAATAACTAGAATGGTGAAAGGTTGCATCCCAATTGATGTTGGAGCCAGTTGTATGGCATCCAGAATATTCTCCAATTTTTCAGCCGGAACTTTTTGTCCGTTCATTCTTTTTGTGGCATAACGCCATTTCAAGTTGTTTAATGTGCTCATTTTATAATTGTTTTAATGAATTTATAAATTCAAGATTTGCTTATTAAAAATACAATAGTTACTTTTAGTGCCTCAATAGTACAAAGTAACTTTTGAATAAACAATAGCGCATTTTTTTAAACCTTGGGAACATGGAAGTAACTATTGCAGAAGATCAGTTGATTGACCTTCAGAAAAAATTAGAAGTTTTTTTTCTGGGGAAAGAAGAACATCATGAATTTTGTCCGGTTCGCGATATTATGGATCGGTTTGGCGATAAATGGTCGTTACTGGCCATCCTTAATTTAGGCAATTCGGGTAAAACCAGGTTTAACGAATTAAAGGGTAAAATTGAAGGAATTTCTCAACGGATGCTTACCGTAACCCTTCGATCACTTGAGCGAGATGGTTTGATAACCAGGACGATTTATGCTGAAGTTCCTCCACGCGTTGAATACGAATTAACCCAACTTGGGAAAGGGTTGCTTCAGCAAATTATGGAACTTGCACAGTGGGCTTCCAACAGTATGGACGAAATTGTGAAGGCAAGAATGGATTACGACAGCAAACTTCAGTAGGTGTATTTTTTACCTCAAGCTTAATTTTCCTTGTATGTTGGAAGATTTTTTTGTTATCTTTGCCCACCCAAAACGGGAAATAACCGGTATTGGTCGGTTGGCCGAGTGGTTAGGCAGCGGTCTGCAAAACCGTGTACGGCGGTTCGAATCCGCCACTGACCTCAACCAAATTTGAAAGGTATTCAAGAAATTGAATACCTTTTTTGTTTGAATTTTTTGATTTTACTCATACCTAAATCGCAATATATTCTTCTATGAATTCATTTATGGTTCGATATTCAATTCTTTTTATCCTTTTTGTTGGTCTTTGCAGTTGGGGTGAAAAAGCTCACCGCAAAATCAATTCATCGTGTGTCGAATTCTTTCCAACGGAATTGAATCAACTGAAAGTCTGGGCTCCTATACTCGCCGATCACGGTTCTGATGCTGACTTCAGGAAGAAAAATGACAAAACTGAATTTGTGAAGCATTTTATTGATATCGACAGTTACGACGATTTCAACCGTACACATCGGATAGAAGAAGATTTTAAAACAGCATACCTGAAGTATGGAATTGAGAAGTTAAAGAAAGAGGGAACTTT
>JBBQXI010000211.1:0-7051 GCA_038209805.1 Bacteroidales bacterium
GCACTTGGTTTTTTCATGCTGATTAAAAACCTGAAATTCCGAAACCCAAATTCATGGTTTGCCAAACTTATTGAGGATGTTTCGCTGAAAAGCTATGGAATTTATCTTCTTCACATCATTATCCTGAATACGGCTTACGGTCTGATGAACTCATGGATAACAGGTCAGGAGTATTTATTCCCCACGATCAGTGTCTTAACATTTGGCAGTTCGTATCTGGCAATCAAATTGCTTTCGTACTTACCTCATAGCAAATACATTACAGGATAAAAAAAATTGAATTAAAGTATGATTAAACCCATACAAATCTGATTCTTGAATGGCTGATTTTAAAACGACATCACAGCACATTTAATTTGTCTTTTCCCCTGAAGCGTTTAACTTTACCCTTCGTTTTTTACACCTAAACCAAACCCAAATGATCCTCAAATTCCAACTCTTCTTACTTCCCTTTCTCTGTGTCCTTTTTCTGAAGGCACAACCAAACAAACAATTCACTCCTGGCGAAATCTGGAACGACAACAACGGCAAACACATCAACGCGCACGGTGGTGGAATTCTCTACTATAACGAAACCTATTATTGGTATGGCGAGCATAAAATAGCCGGTAAAATCGGCAACTCTGCTCAAGTGGGAGTTAGCTGTTATTCATCGAAAGACTTATACAACTGGAAAGACGAAAGCATTGCCCTTAAAGTAGACGAAGATCCAGCCAGCGACATTACCAAAGGCTGCACCCTCGAACGCCCCAAAGTAATTTACAATGCCAAAACCAAGAAGTTTGTCATGTGGTTTCACCTCGAACTGAAAGACAAAGGATACTACGCAGCCCGAAGCGGAGTTGCAGTGAGCGACAAACCTGAAGGTCCGTTTACCTTCCTAAAAAGCTTCCGACCAAATGCCGGATATTGGCCTGTAAATGTGCAGGCTTGTCATAAAAAACCAGTATCACCCGATGTAAAAGAATCGTATTGCGGAGGAAAAGGTTGTTTACCTGCACCAGTTGATTCGGGAAATCTGTTGGGACGCGATTTCAAAGGCGGACAAATGGCTCGCGACATGAACCTATTTGTTGACGACGACGGAACTGCCTACCACATCTATTCTTCCGAAGAAAACAGCACCCTGCATATTTCGAAACTGACTGACGATTACCTTTCCGATTCCGGACAATACTTCCGCGTATTTGTTGGTCGGTATATGGAAGGTGCGACCCTCTTTAAGCGCAACGGCAAATATTACATCATTGCTTCCGACTGTACGGGTTGGGCTCCAAACGCAGCACGTTCTGCTGTTGCCGATCAGATTTTTGGCGATTGGACTGAACTTGGGAATCCGGCAATTGGAAAAGATTCGGAAACCACATTCAGCTCGCAAAGTACTTACGTTTTGCAGGTTCAGGGCAAAAAAGACAGCTACATTTTTATGGGAGACCGCTGGACTCCGGATAACCCGATTGATGGACGCTACATCTGGCTACCAATAACCTTCGAAAACGATGCACCGAAGTTGTATTGGAAAGATTCATGGAGTCTAAAAAACGATGAACGGAAAAGAGAGCGGGAAGAATAAACCCAATTCCAATTTTCCACTTCATTAAACGAACAAAACGAATAACTGAAATACAATGAAAAGAATTTTACTAGCGCTGACAATCATATTCGTTTTCAGCACAAACATGTATGCAAAAATCATCCTTCCCTCGGTATTTGCCGACAACATGGTATTGCAACAAAACTCCGAAGTGGCAATTTGGGGTTGGTCAGATCCTGGCGAAAACGTAAAGATTGTGACTAGCTGGAACAGCAAAGACACCGTAAAAGTGAAAGCTGATAATTCAGCAGCCTGGAAAACAAGCATTAAAACCATCGGAGCCGGTGGCCCCTACTCCATCCAAATTTTAGGAAATAATGGAGTAACATTAAACAATGTTATGCTTGGCGAAGTGTGGATTTGCAGCGGTCAATCCAACATGGAAATGAGTGTCAACTGGAAACTGATCAATGGCGAAGAAGAAGCCTCCAAAGCGAATAACCCCAATATCCGGATTTTTCATGTTCAGAAAATTGGCGCCGAATACCCGCAGCAAACCTGCAACGCCACATGGACATTGTGTACTCCCGAAACCATGCGAGCTACCAGTGCGGCGGGCTACTTTTTCGCCCGCGAATTGCAGCAAAAACTAAATGTTCCGGTCGGGATTATCGTTTCAGCATGGGGCGGAACGCCTGCCGAAGTCTGGATCGAAAAAAGCCGCATCGAAAACAACCGCGAACTGAACAAAGCCAAATACAACGAAAAATTTGACTGGTGGCCTGGTACTGCCGGAGCTCTCTACAACTCAATGATTTATCCGTTCGTTCCATACGGGATTGCAGGAGCCATCTGGTATCAGGGCGAATCGAACTGTGGAAATTACCCGATTTATTCGCAATTGATGAAAACCCTTATCGAAAGTTGGCGTGCCGATTTCAATAAAGATTTTCCATTTTATCTGGTACAAATTGCTCCGTATGATTACGGTGAAAAAGGCACCTCTCAATACATTCGTGAACAGGAAGAAATTGTAGCCAAAACAGTTCCAAATACCGGAATGGTGGTGATTACCGATTTGGTTGACAACATCAAGGATATTCACCCGAAAGACAAACTGAATGTGGGCAAACGCCTGGCTAATTACGCTTTGACTGAAACCTACAAGCAAAATGTAGGTGCCTACAAATCGCCTGCCTACCAATCCATGCAGGTCGAAAAAGACAAAGTTCGCTTAACTTTCAGCAATATCTTGACTGGGTTAAAATGTACTTCCAAAACTCCTGAAAAGTTCTTAATTGCAGGTGACGATCAAAAATTTGTTCCCGCAACAGCTAAAATAGATGGAAATACAATTGTTCTTTCCTCGAAACTGGTGAAAGTTCCGGTTGCCGTTCGTTTCTGTTTCGACAACACCACCATGCCCGATGTGTTTAGCATCGAAGGGTTACCGCTGGCTCCCTTCCGCACTGATCGGTGGTAGGAAGAAGTGCCTAAAGTGAGCTAAAGTTTGGAGTGCCTAAAGTTGAAAATAAGTACTCAATTTTTCAAGTTCCGTAGGGACGACATTATGGTAGCCCCGGCTTTCAAGCCGGGGCTAAACGATCAAGAGTGATTTGCGCCGACGAACTAATTTAATCGAAGCAGTTAAATCCATTTCGGCGCTATGACACAGATTTTATAAACGCAAACATGAAACAACTATTCATTCTTCTTCTATTCTTATTTTCAAGCACGATTCAGGCTCTGACTCCTTTTTCTCCAGAAAAACCCGATTCGGCAACTTCACTATCGACTGTGAAGGAAAGCTACAAACTATCCGGACACCACCTGTCGGCTTTGGCCGAAAAAGTGCTGTACAAAAAAACGCCGCAGGAAGATATGTACCTGTACATTTTACGTCCACAGGCGAAATCAGGAAAAGCCTTGCCAGCCATTGTTTATTTCACTGGCGGCGGATGGGTTAATGGCGATGTTTACGGACAAATACCGAACCCAGCTTGGTTTCGCGATCATGGAATTATCGGTATTGAAGCCGATTACCGCGTCAAATCGCGCCACGGAACCACACCCATCGAATGTATTCAGGATGCCAAATCGGCCATCCGCTATGTTCGTGCTCATGCCAAAGAACTAGGAATCGACCCCAATAAAATTATTGCAGCCGGTGGTTCCGCTGGCGGACATCTGGCGGCCTGTACATTTCTGGACGGTGGCGACACTCCAGGCGAGGATCTGAAAATCAGTTCGAAACCAAATGCGATGGTGCTGCACAATCCAGTGCTTGGCGAAGGTTTCGGAAAAGAGTTTTTCGATGCTCATCCTGAATTTTCACCCATTCTGCACATCAAAAGCGGCTGGCCGCCAACCATTTTTTCGAACGGAACCAAAGACAATACCACACCATTTCAATACGCTGAGAAATTTACCCGCTTGATGAAAGAAGCTGGAAATGTGTGCGAATTGATACCGGTTAAAGACGCCGATCACTCCTGCGACTGGCCGGTTAGCAATCCCAACTTTTTGCCTACCTTGCAGCGAATGACCGATTTTCTGAAAGAACAGAAGTTGATCAACTAATTTAAACTGCTGTACCATGAAACGAATTCACTTTTTAGCTTGCATCCTTTTGCTCGTAATTGGCTGTTCATCACCAACCTCAACTTATTACGTCGATGGGCAATTGGGCAACGACACGAATCCGGGTACGCTGGATAAACCATTTAAAACTATAAAATGGATCAATTCGTTTCAACTTCATGCAGGTAATTCGGTGCTTTTTGCCGGCGGACAAACTTTTGCCGGAACGCTCCAATTTAAAGGACTAACTGGCACGAAAGAACAACCCATCACAATCGGATCATACGGTAACGGACGTGCCATTATCAATGGTGAAAATGAAAGTTCGATTCAAGCATCTGTTTGTTCCTGGCTACAGGTAAAAAACCTGATCGTCACCGGAAATGGCCGACTAAAAGGGAATACAGGCAGCGGTGTCGAATTTCGCAGAACACTCAATTGCTCAATTGACAGTGTTGATGCCAGTGGATTTTTGTGGTCGGGCGTGAAGGCTGTGGGTGGCAAAAACCTCCGGATAACCAATGTTTACGCTCACGATAATGGGTTTTCGGGTATCAATGTCGAATCGGACGGACAAGATGCAGGTGGTTTGGAAGGTTCGGGAGCAAAATCATTCAGGAATTTATACATCGCCAACTGTGTGGCAGACAACAATCCGGGATGTCCGGAAGTCAAAAATAATCACTCAGGAAATGGCATCCTGATTGGCGGCGTAACCAATGGAACGATAGAATACTGCGAGGCCATGAACAATGGCTGGGACATGCCGCGCGAAGGAAACGGCCCGGTTGGAATATGGGCTTACCAAAGCGACAGCATTACCATTCAATATTGCTACTCGCACGACAACAAAACATCTGAAAAAGGCAAAGACGGCGGAGGATTCGACTTCGATGGCGGAATGACCAACTCGGTGATGCAGTATAACTTTTCGGCCAACAACGAAGGTGCTGGATACGGTCTGTTCCAATATTATGGGGCATCGGTCTGGAAAAACAACGTCGTCAGGAACAACATCAGTTACAACGATGGCCGCAAAAACGGTCAAGCCGGTATCCTGATGTGGATTGCAAAAGATTCTCCGGAGCCGATTTCGAACAGCCAAATCTATGAAAATACGGTGGTCAACTGCTATGGCCATGCCGTTAGTTTCGAACCAGGTTCTTATCCGGAATTCAATTTCAAAAGCAACATTTTTGTGATCACAGGTCATTCCGTTTCATTTGTCAACGGAGATTATGCAGGAGTTACCTTTGCAAAAAATCAGGCATGGTCGACCGACCGGAAAGTTCCGCTTGCTTTTCCTGAAGACAAACAGGCTCTGTTGACCGATCCAAAAGTTAAACTGCCGTTCGATGATTCTGATTTACCAAAGAATGTTGCAGAAATGAAAGAAATGAAACTTTTTAAAACTGAATAAAAATACCTTAACCCAAACTATCCTAACCAATGAATGCAAAAAAAATTACCCGCCTATTAATGTTGTTTGCAGCAATACTACTTGCTTCGTGCAACATGCAAAAACCCGATTTTACCAATCGCGATCAGGACTTTGACTCTGGATGGAAATTCAACCGGGGCGATGTTCCCGAAGCAGAAATGTCATCTTTCAACGACTCAAAATGGAGATCGATCGATCTTCCGCACGACTGGAGCATCGAAGATTTATCTGCCGTTCCGGGCAAAAAGCAGATCGGCCCATTTTCGGAAGACAGCCCGGGCAAAGGTGCAACAGCCCACGTTGTGGGAGGAATAGGCTGGTACCGTAAAACCTTCACCCTCGACAAATCGGCTGAAGGTAAAAAAGTACAAATTCTCTTCGATGGTGTTTACATGAACTCGGAAGTCTGGATCAACGGCCAATCGCTGGGCGTTCACCCATACGGATACACTCCGTTCTATTACGATTTGACTCCCTATTTAAATCCTTCAGGCGAAAAAAATATTTTGGCTGTAAAAGTAAAAAACACTGGCAAAAACAGCCGTTGGTACAGCGGATCGGGCATTTATCGCCATGTAGTTTTACAAGTAACCGACAAAGTTCATATCCCAATCTGGGGCATTTCGGTAACTACTCCTGAAGTAAATAAAGAGAAAGCGACCGTTAAACTCAACATTAAAATTGCCAACGAAGAAAAAAAATCAGGAAAGCTCCAGATTACTACCAGACTAGTTTCGCCAATAAATCAGGAAAATATTGAAGCAAAAACTACGATAGATCAATTTTCAGGTGAAATGGCTGATTCTGAACAAATTTTTGAACTGAAGGATCCGGTGCTTTGGTCGATTGACTCGCCCCAATTGTATCAGGCTGTAACTGAAGTGAGTTTCGACGGCAAAGTTGTCGATCAGCAAACCACCACATTCGGAGTTCGTTCCATTGAATTCAGCGCCGAAAAAGGCTTTCTTCTGAATGGCAAAAACGTATTGCTGAAAGGCGGTTGCATGCACCACGACAATGGCCCGCTGGGATCAGCAACCATCGACCGGGCTGAAGAACGCCGGGTTGAACTGATGAAGAAATTCGGCTTCAATGCTATTCGTACCAGCCACAATCCGCCATCGCGTCAGTTTCTTGATGCTTGCGATCGACTGGGCATTTTGGTTATCGACGAAGCATTTGATCAATGGCAGCGACCTAAAAATCCGGAAGATTACAACCTGTATTTCGACAAATGGCATCAACAAGATCTGGAATCGATGGTACTTCGCGACCGGAACCATCCATCAGTTATTTTCTGGAGCATTGGCAACGAAATCAACGAGCGGGTCGATCCTTCCGGGCTGGAAATCGAGAAAAACCTAATAGCCATCGTTAAAAATATTGACACATCCCGTCCAATAACCGAAGCCATTTGTTTCTTTTGGGATCACGCGGGCTATAAATGGGAATCGACCATTCCGGCATTTGCCCAATTAGATGTTTGTGGATACAAT
>JBBQXI010000212.1:0-7040 GCA_038209805.1 Bacteroidales bacterium
ACAGCGGAAGCCAGAAAAAGCGAAGACAGGTTACCCAACGAAATAAAAAAACTCATCCGGGAAAGCTGTACTGTGACCAAATTGCTATTTTTGCTAGCCGGTTAGGAAAAATCCAAAGGGATTTTGGAACAATAGAATAAAAGCCATGAAAAAGACATTCACAATAAACATTAGCGGGAGCGTTTTCCACATCGAGGAAGATGCTTTTGAAAAGCTACAGGATTATCTGCAACTGTTGAATCGCTTTTTTGAAACTCAGAAAGGTGGACAGGAAATTTTGCAGGATATTGAATCGCGTATTGCTGAATTGCTTCAGGCAAAAATAAACGAAGGACAGGACGCTGTGACAAACGAATGGGTTGACGAAGTGATGCAGCGAATGGGAAAACCTGAAGATTTTATGGATCAGGAACAAGTCGAAAATCCTGAAACTTTAGCAACCGAATTGAAAGGCGAAAAAACAAAAAAGCGAATGTATCGCGATAGTGAAAACCGAGTTTTGGGTGGAGTTTGTTCTGGAATGAGCGCCTATTTCAACATCGATCCTGTATTTCTCCGGATACTTTTTGTATTGCTGGTTTTCGTCGGAGTTGGTATATCGGCTATCGTTTACCTGATTTTATGGATTGTAGTTCCGAAAGCACGCACGACCGCCCAACGACTGGAAATGCGAGGTGTGGATGCAACCATTTCGAACATCCAAAAAACGGTTCAGGAAGAAGTACCCGAAGTTAAAAATAGCTTTTCGAAAATGAATCGGTCTGAATCGGTTCAGAAAGGTAAAGATCTTGCGAATAAAGCAGGGCAAGCTACTGTTCAGGTTGCTAAAGGTTTGGGTCGGGTTGTAGCCGTCTTCTTCGGAAGTTTATTTATTCTGACTGGATTTGTTGGATTTATAGCTGCAATGGTTTCACTTGCTGTTGGAGGTACTGTATTCCACAGTTCTGGGTCGGGATTGAACTCTGGTGTTGATTTAAACGGATTTTTAGGCTATGTGGTTAGTCCTGGATTGGTAAGTGTATCTATTTTATTGATGGTTTTGTTGATTGGTATCCCTTTGCTGACGATCCTTTTTGTCGGAACCAAATTGGTGTTCGGGTACAAAACGAATAATAAAATGATTGGACTTGGTGCATTTGGAATCTGGCTGGTAGCATTGGTTGCAATGATCGGAGTCACTGCTGGTCAGGTCAATAATTTCAGGCAGAAGAACACCGTTTCTTCAGTGAAACAGCTCAATTGTCAGACCGTTAAAACACTTAGACTTGAACTTGGGATCTCACCTGAAAGTGTTGAAAATGATTCGGATGCACGATTTGATGATTTTACTCTGATCAAATCGAATGGCGAAAATGTATTGGCCGGAAACCCAAGTCTTCGCATAGAATCGACCACTGCACCTGACTTTTCGGTAGTGGTCAGCAAACAAGCTCGTGGACGAAATACCGCCGAAGTCCAAAATAACCTGAATCTTATTCAGTACGACTTTACGAGCAAGGATTCTACGCTGACACTCAATCGCTTTTTTAACATCGGAAATCTGGCCAAATGGAGAAAGCAAGAAGTGAAGGTTACATTGAAAGTTCCAACAGGCAAACAGGTTTATCTGGGTAATGATTTGGATCAGTTGCATTTCGATTTTGATAATGTGAATAACATCTGGTCGAAGGAAATGACGGGTAAAACCTGGGTAATGACTCCCGAAGGACTCTCTTTGAAAGAATAAAAGAGATGCGAGTTCCGCGTTGCAGGTTTTTAACCCGTAACCTGAAATCCATAACAAACGAATTAGAAAATCAACAATAGAAACGAAAACAAATAGAAACAATTTAAAACTTAAAACGATGAAACGATTAACTCGATCAAACGACAAATTAGTGGCTGGTGTAATCAGCGGAATTTCAAACTATGTGAATCCAGAACTTGACCCTGTATTTTTACGACTGGCATTTGCCTGGATTACCTTTTTCAATCCATACCTGATATTGGTATATTTCGGAATGGCTCTGATTCTGCCAAAAGAACCCGTAAGCTATCCGCAACAATAATTAAATAAAATGAGTATCCGTTCTTTTACCTATAAACTTTAAGAAGAGCGACCGGCCTCGTCCGGTAAGTCGAAAAACAAGTGAAGTCGGCGTTAAGAAATCTTTTTTGTTTGAGCCGCAGGCGAGTTTAAAAGATTTTAGCCGTCGAGCGATAGTTTTTCGAGCGAAGCGGATGCAGCCTTGACTTTTTTTGATTACTTTTTTGTGTTAAGACAAAAAAGGATTTAGGGTTTGGGGCTTTGCCCCAATTGTAGATTCAATTTAGGTATGCAATCGGATATTCATTTTAAATAAAGAACTGGTTTAAACCGGTTCTTTTTATGAGTTGAAAATTTCATCGAACATAAATCTAATTGAGTGTAATGTTATCCATCGTTCCGGTACAAATGAACACAAATAGGTACTGAATGTTAACTAATATTAAGAAGGACAACAATTGAGGACAGGTTTTATCCGTTATCTTTGTTATTCAAATAAATTTGAGATTGGTTTGGAGTTGAATGGATTTTGATTGGGATACCAATCCGATTTAATACATACAATTATGAGATTTAAATATAAAATAGCAGGTATTTCAATTTTGGTTGGGGTTATGATGATTGCAGGTGTTGGCGAATTGAAAGCACAAGACGTTCAGGAAAACACCATGAAATTTGGACGGTTGCTTCGATTAGTGGATAGTTACTATGTTGATTCAACAAAAATTGGTGACCTGACTGAAAAGGCCATTATTGAGGTTTTGCGAAATCTGGATCCCCACTCAGTTTATATCTCGAAAGAGGAAGTAGAAAAAATGAACGAACCACTTCAGGGTAATTTTGAAGGAGTTGGTATCTCGTTTAATGTTTTCCGCGATACGTTAATGGTTGTTACAACCATTCCTGGTGGCCCTTCCGAAAAAGTTGGACTTCGGGCAGGCGACCGGATCGTTCAGGTGGATGCGAAAAAAATAGCCGCAATCGGTCTGAAAAATACGGATGTATACGACCTGTTACGTGGTAAAAAAGGCACCAAGGTCGATTTGAAAATCAAACGTAAAGGAGAGCTAAACATTTTGGATTTCACCGTTATTCGCGATAAAATTCCAATCAACAGTCTCGATGCATCGTACATGCTTAATGAGAATACAGGATACATTAAACTGAATAAGTTTTCGGCTACAACAACCAGTGAATTTTACGATGCCATTAAGGCATTAAAATCCAGCTCTAAGTTAAATAGTCTGGTTTTGGATTTACGCGGAAACGGTGGTGGTTATCTGACCGCAGCCATCGAATTAGCCGATCAGTTTTTAACAGCCTACAAATTGGTTGTTTATACTTCAGGGCTTCATGCTGAGAAAAAAGAATACAGTGCAACTCCGCTTGGAGAGCTTGAGCAGGGGAAATTGGTTGTATTAATTGATGAAGGTTCAGCTTCGGCCAGTGAAATCGTATCGGGTGCCATTCAGGACTGGGATCGCGGTGTTTTAATCGGCCGCCGTTCTTACGGAAAAGGATTGGTTCAACAGCCATTCCCATTGACCGACGGTTCGATGATTCGATTGACAACTGCACATTATTACACACCAAGTGGCCGATGTATCCAAAAGCCATATACTGAAGGCGTTGATGCCTATCAGAAGGATTATATACACCGTATTGAGAATGGAGAACTTTTCTCGAAAGACAGTGTCGTTCAGAACAAAACAGAAAAGTTTTTGACCAAAACAACTAAGCGTACAGTTTATGGTGGAGGCGGTATTATGCCCGATTTGTTTATTCCGCTCGATACTTCTAAATATTACATCTATTACAATACACTGAATCGCAAAAATGTAGTGTACTCAGGCGTTCTTGACATTATGGATGCCAATCGGGACGCTTTCAAGCAAAAATATAATGACTTCAAAACCTTTAACGACAAGTTTGAGGTGACTGATGAAATGGTCGATAAAATTATTGCTGCAGGTGATAAAATTGATGCTGACAAAATTACGGATGATGTAGATGGTAATCTGGTTGAGGCAAAACCAGAGAAAAATCCGATTGAGTTGAAGAAAGTGAGCGTAAAGCCCGATCAGAAAAGTATTGATTTCGCCCGTCCTTTATTGAAAAAGCAAATGAAAGCTTTGATTGCCCGCGACCTTTTCTCGATTAGTGAATATTTCCAGATTATGAATGGCGAAGATGAGGCTATTAAAAAAGCTGTTGAGGTAATCAACAAAAGGGGAGAGTACGAAAGGATTCTTTCGGGGAAATAAATGTGGTGAGAATATTATGTGGTGAGTCTCGCGATTCGGGTTACAAGGAAAACCCGCAACCCGTAGCCCGTAACCCGTAACTTAGAATTCTTTATGGAACTAATAATTAAATGGCTTTCAGGAAATTACATTGAACTCCTGGGAGCCATTTTAGGTATTGTTTATATCTTCTTCTCCATCCGGCAAAGTATATTAACCTGGCCGGTAGGTTTGTTGACGTCAATTCTGTATGTCTGGGTATTTTTTGTTTCGAAGTTGTATGCTGACATGGGATTGCAGATGTATTATGTGGTCGTCAGCATATATGGCTGGTATGAGTGGTTACATGGAAATCAATCCAATCATTCAGAACCCATCAAAGTGAGCCGTCTTTCGGTGAAATTGGGAGTTGTCCTTTCCATTGTCAGTCTGTTTCTGTTTATCCTGATTTGGTTTATCCTGAAGAACTACACCGATTCACCTGTTCCGATGGCTGATGCGTTGGCAACTGCACTTAGCATTGTGGCAACCTGGATGTTGGCCCGAAAGATTTTGGAGCATTGGTTGGTCTGGATTTTTGTTGATGCTTTTTCTGTCGGGTTGTTCTGGTATAAAGACCTTCTTCCAACAGTTATTCTGTTTGTTGTTTACACGGTTATGGCTTATGTCGGATATCGCGAATGGAAACAGGAGTTAAATGTTGAATAATTAAGCCTCCTTTGTCCCGAACTCTTGTACTTTTGTATTTTACTCTGCATCAATGAATAATCCGAAACAAATACGAATTGCTGTAACTGGCCCCGAATCGACTGGGAAATCAACCTTAACGAAGCAACTTGCTGAAACATTTAATGGCCAGTTTATTCCTGAATTTGCACGAGAATATGTCGAGACATTGACCGATCACTATACTTTCGATGATATTGAAGCCATTGCAAAAGCTCAGGTTGAACAATACCGCTTGACCAAAAAAAGTTCCGACAACATCTTTTTTTTCGATACCTGGCTTATCATCACCAAAGTATGGTTTACCTGGTCTTTTCAGAAAATGCCGGAATGGTTGGATCTTGAAATTCGCAACTGCAAGATGGACTTGTTTTTGCTTTGTCGACCCGATTTGCCATGGGAGGCCGATCCGGTTCGCGAAAATGGCGGCGAAAATCGGCTTAAGTTGTTTGAACTTTACATTGAAGAATTGAAACATTATGGTTTTAACTTTGTTGAAATCGGCGGCGTAGGAGAGGAGCGCTTAAGCAATGCAATTGATGTCGTACGCAATTTCTATCAGTTGCAATAAAACTTTCAGCAGTTTGAGTTTGAATTCATCACTAAATATTTGATTTTTGCTGAATATCAAATTTCATTCTAATTCTATATCATTAGTGAAAATGAAAACAGTTATTAACCGTAATAAACTCTTGTAGAATGTCTTCCGAAATAAATATTGAGCACAAAATGCGGAGTGCCGTTGAGCAGTTGGCCAATCAGAATTCATTAAATCTGGTATGTCACGAACACCGCATTGGCGAACCGTTGCCGTCAATCGAAAAGTTGAATAAGTTTGTTGGAATTGTCCGCGAGATTTTATTCCCGGGATATTTTGGAAATACGAGTTTGCGTTCGAATACGATCAAACATTATGTTGGAGTATATATTGATGAGCTGTTTGAGCTTCTTTCGGAGCAGATTCTGGCAGGTTTATGTTTCACTTGTGCTAATCCGGAACAGGTTGATATGCAGGAACGGTCGAAGTTTGCACAAGGATTGGCGTCCGACTTTATTTCGTTTCTTCCTGAAATCCGACGTATGTTGGTAACCGATGTGGAAGCCGCTTATCTGGGCGATCCGGCCGCCAATAGCCAAAGCGAGGTTATTTATTGCTATCCGACTATCCGGGCAATTATCAACCATAGGGTGGCTCACCAATTACTTAAGTTGGGCGTACCGCTTATTCCGCGTATCATTTCTGAAATGGGTCATTCCGAAACCGGAATTGACATTCATCCGGGAGCGCAAATTGGCGAAGCATTTACAATTGATCATGGAACAGGCGTGGTCATTGGTTCAACCTGTATCATTGGGAAAAATGTGAAGCTCTATCAGGGAGTTACTTTGGGTGCAAAGAGCTTTCCGCTCGATAAAGATGGGAATCCAATAAAAGGCATTCCGCGTCACCCGATTGTTGAGGACAATGTGATCATTTATGCTCAGGCAACCATTTTAGGCCGGATTCGGATTGGAGCAAATTCAGTAATTGGAGGTAACGTTTGGGTAACCAGTAGCTTGCCACCAAACTCCAAACTCGTCCAGTCAAAAGCCAAAGAAACTGATTTCAGCGACGGCGCCGGAATTTAAAATGACAGAACTTATTGAATTCATAAGTCGTTATGTTGAACTTGATTCAGCAACAGAACAAGCTATTCTTGACTGTTTCAAAACGGAAGTTTACGAGAAAAATGAATTCATTTTTGAAGAAGGGAAAATATGCACCAAGGTAAGTTTTATCAAATCGGGATTAGTGCGTAAATTTTACATGAATGACGGTCAGGATGTTACGAGTTGGATTTACTTTGGCAACCAATGGCTGACATCGATGACCAGTTTTTTCGATCAGAAACCTTCGTTTGAGAATTTTCAGGCTTGCGAAAAGACAGTACTTTATTCACTGTCGTATGCTGATGAGCAAAGGCTTGTGGAATATCCGCTATTCGCGAAGTTTCACATCAAGATGTTACGGCAATATTTAGCGTCACTCAACGAATTTCATCATC
>JBBQXI010000213.1:0-7031 GCA_038209805.1 Bacteroidales bacterium
ACCAACAAAATTGTTGGTGTAATTTTTCCGGTTCCCTTACAGGCCGGACAAACTTCCGCCGTCTCAACATGTTCTTCAGGACGAACCCGTTGACGGGTAATTTGTAAAAGACAGAATTTACTCAATGGCAAAATGTTGTGCTTTGTGCGATCAACATCCATTGACTCTTTCATCCTCTCATAAACTTTATGTCGATTTTCAGCTTGATGCATATCAATAAAATCGACTACAATAATACCACCCATGTCTCTCAACCTAAGTTGACGGGCGATCTCTTCAGCAGCTGCCAGATTAACTTCAAGAGCATTAGTCTCCTGATCAATTCCAGCTTTCGAACGATTTCCACTGTTCACGTCAATTACATGAAATGCTTCAGTGTGTTCGATTATCAGGTATGCTCCATTTTTGAAGGATACAGTTTTCCCAAACGATGCTTTTAATTGTTTATCAACCCCATAATATTCAAAAATCGATTGATTACCCTTATAGAGTTTCACAGTCTTTTTCTTCTCAGGGGCAATTGATCCCAGATATTCAGAAATTTCTTCACATACAATAGGATCGTTTACGATGATACTATTGAAGTTGGGATTATAAATATCCCGTAACAATGCGGTTGTTCTGCCAAGTTCTCCCACAATCAGAGAAGGAGCGTTTACTCTTCTTAATTTCTGAAATGTAGTTTCAAATTTAGCAACAAGTCGTTTTAACTCCTGATCGAGTTCTGCAACACGTTTGTCTTCGGCGGCAGTTCGAACGATAACACCGTACTTCCGTGGTTTGATGCTCTGAATAAGCTTTTTTAGCCTACTCTTTTCTTCATTGGATTCAATTTTTTGCGAAATACTTACTTTTTCGCTGAATGGCATCAAAACCATGTTACGACCCGCAATCGACAATTCAGAGGTTAAACGAGGGCCTTTGGTTGAGATTGGCTCTTTAGCCACCTGCACCAAAATATTTTGCCCGACTTTAAGAATGTCTGAGATTTTTCCCTCCTTATCAATGTCAGGATCTGACTGAATTTTAGAAATGGAGGTGATTTTGTTGTTTTTTGATGTGGCAATTTTCAAGAACTTATTCAGCGTTGAAAACTGTGGTCCCATATCAAGGTAATGCAGAAAAGCATCTTTTTCGTATCCTACGTCAATGAATGCAGCGTTCAGGCTGGGCATTATCTTTTTCACACGTCCAAGATAAATATCCCCGACTGCAAATTTAGCCCCTGTCATTTCCCTGTTAAGTTCAACTAACCCTTTATCTTCCAATAAAGCGATTACGACTTCCGAAGGAGAGACATTTACAATTAAATCGCTACTCACAACGTTCCATATTTTTTACAAGTTACAATTACCAGACTTAAAAACAGATTAAACCTAAAGCGCAAAAGCACTTTAGGTTTAATAATAAAAAGGTCTTTAAAAGCGAATGCTTAATAAAGCAAAGACTATTTCTTCTTTTTATGTCTATTTTTTCTTAGTCTCTTCTTACGCTTGTGCGTAGCCATCTTATGTCTTTTTCTTTTTTTTCCGCTTGGCATAATAATTTATTTTACTTGGTCTTTAACTTGTGCTACAAAGGTTTTAGCCGGTTTGAAAGAAGGAATAAAATGCTCAGGAATAATGATTGTAGTATTTCTAGAAATATTACGAGCAGTCTTCTCAGCTCTTCTTTTTACAATAAAACTACCGAAACCGCGAAGATACACATTTCTTCCTTCGGTTAGGGAATCTTTCACAGTTTCCATGAAAGCCTCAACTGCTTTTTGTACTGTCACTTTCTCAATACCAGTGTTCTTACTAACTTCGTTAACAATATCTGCTTTTGTCATCTCTTAAAATATTTAATTTTCAACAATATATATTTCTGAAACAATTGGTGTGCAAAAATATAAATTATTTAAAAAGTAGAAACATTCTAATTCGATTATTTTTGCAATTTGCAAAGATTTTAAAGCAGTTAGGTAAAATATGGACTTTTTCAACACACCAGTACATTCCTGGTATTCTTTATACAAGCGCGATTTACCATGGAGAAATACACGTAATCCATACTTAATCTGGCTATCTGAAATCATCCTTCAACAGACACGAATTGATCAGGGAATGGCCTATTATTTGCGATTTGCAGCTGAATTTCCAACCATTTCGGCTCTAGCCGACGCCCCCGAGGATCAGATACTGAAGCTTTGGCAAGGTTTAGGTTACTATTCCAGAGCCAGAAACCTTCATTTTACTGCAAAAATCGTTCAGCAAAATTACAATGGCATTTTCCCTGATAAATACGACACAATACGCACATTGAAAGGCATTGGAGAATATACCGCTGCTGCCATTGCCTCAATTTCGTTTAATCTTGAATATCCAACGGTTGACGGCAATGTTTATCGCGTATTATCCAGATTCTTTGGCATTGCAGACCCAATTGACACAAGTGGCGGGAAGAAAACATTCAACAACTTAGCCATAGAATTAATCAAAGGGGTCGATCCGGGAATGCATAATCAGGCAATAATGGAATTTGGGGCATTGCAGTGCACGCCTAAAAGCCCAAACTGCAATCAATGTCCATTAAAAGAAAGATGCTTTGCTTTTTTGAATCAAAAAATTGCAGAATTACCAGTTAAGCAAAATAAGACCAAACAACGTGACCGGTATTTTAATTATCTGGTAATCTCGCATAAAAGCCATACCTGGATAAGAAAACGAGAAGGGAAAGATATATGGAAGAATCTCTTCGAATTCCCATCTATTGAAACGGAGAATGAAATTAGCATTGAAAACCTGACAACCCTTGCAGAGTTCGGCAAAATTATTTCAACAACAGACCAAGCGATCATTGAAAATGTGAGTGATTGGAAAATTCATATCCTGAGTCACCAGCGAATTCATTATCGTTTTGTTAGAATACAACTTACTGATAATATTAATGGAAACGAAGATTTTATCAGAGTGAATAAGGAAGATATTTTTAACTTTGCTGTACCGAAACTATTGGAAACTTATTTGAATGAGTACATGAAAAATGTATAGTTCATATTTAAATATCAGCTATTCATAATGATTTTTGGCCAATTCAGAAAATTTAAGACCTGAAATCAAAAAAATAATAGATTTTGTCGTAAATTTAATTCTGTCTAACTCTTAAAACTATACAAACATGTCAGTTAACAAAGTAATTTTGGTTGGTAACGTGGGCCGTGACCCAGAAATCAGACACTTGGACAAGGGAGTTGCAGTTGCAAGGTTTTCACTTGCGACTACAGAGAACTACACTTCAAAAACCGGGGAAAAAGTAAGTAATACTGAGTGGCACAACGTTGTAGCATGGAGAGGCCTTGCCGAAGTTGTTGAAAAATATGTAAAAAAAGGAAGTCAACTGTACATCGAAGGTCGACTTCGAACACGCGACTATGACAAAGATGGTGTAAAACACTACGCTACTGAAATTAATGCCGACACCATGCAATTACTTGGCAGACGCGAAGGTCAAGCCGAAGCAGTAGGACAACCAATGCAAACCGAATCGGTTCAGAGCGTAAGCGAACCAGATTTTAGTCAACCGGAAGAAGACGATCTTCCATTTTAGTAACCTAAATAATAGTTAATTGGAAACAGACCCGTTACCCATGCTGACCGCAATATACTGGAATATTCAATTTCACCCATTTACTACAGGCGTTGCGATCAGCTTGTTGGTTATAGCAATTCTGCTAGTGCTTTCAGCTCTCATTTCCGGATCTGAAGTTGCTTATTTCTCTTTAAGTCCGGCCGAAAAGCACAAAATATTCAAGACCTCGTCTAAAAAGAATTCATACATACAAAAAAATCTGGAGTCACCAGAACAATTGTTGGCCACGATTCTGGTAGCCAACAATTTTGTTAATGTGGGTATCGTCATCCTCTCCAGCTTTACCGTCGATTCCATTGTGGATTTTACTAACGAACCAATTCTGGGATTTATCGTTCAGGTTGTTATCATTTCATTTGTAATTTTACTCTTCGGAGAAATTATACCTAAAGTTTATTCCACCCATCATGCGATGAAATTTGCCCGCTTCATTGCAATGCCTATGCATTACACCATTAAAGTTCTCAGACCGATAAATTCGATACTAATCTATTCGACCTCATTTTTAAACAGTCGCATCCACGCCTACAACAACCACATTTCCGTTGATGAACTATCTCAGGCGCTTGAACTCACGTCGCAAACAGAACTGAAGGATGATTCTGAGATATTAAAAGGCATCGTGAAATTCGGAAATAAAAGTGTGGCTGAAATTATGCGTTCAAGGGTTGATGTTGTTTCTGTCGATATCGATTCCAGCTATAGTCAGATTATGACACTGATTACCGAAACCGGCTTTTCAAGAATCCCCGTTTTTTCTGACAGTTTTGACAATATCAAAGGAATCCTGTACATCAAAGATTTGTTGCCCCATGTTCTTAAAGGCGCATCGTTCCGCTGGCAAAGTATCATCAGACCACCCTTTTATGTTCCTGAAACAAAGAAAATTGATGACCTGCTTGAAGAGTTTCAGAAAAATAAAGTCCACATGGCTATTGTTGTTGACGAATATGGAGGAACATCAGGAATTGTTACTCTTGAAGATATTTTGGAAGAAATTGTAGGTGAAATAACTGATGAATTTGATGAGGAAGAAAAATTCTTCACCAAAATAAGCGAAAATAAATACCTTTTCGATGGCAAAACCATGCTCAACGACTTTTACAAAGTTTTAGGTTTGGAAGACACTGTATTTGATGACGTTAAAGGTGAAGCAGACACTCTTGCCGGATTGATTTTGGAATTAAAAGGTGAATTTCCGGTTAAAACCGATACAATTACCTGCAAAAATTACGTTTTCACTATCGAATCGGTTGACAACCGTAGGATTAAACAGATTAAAGTTGAAATAAAAAATACGGAACTTTAAATCCAATGCCAAAACTCTCATACTTCTTCGCACTTATTCTCCTTATGACATTTTCATGTCAACAGGATTATGTGCCCAAACCACACGGCTATTTTCGCATTGATTTTCAGAAAAAAACCTATCACTCATTTGATTCGATAGCTTTGCCGTACAAGTTTGATATTCCAGACTACAGTAAAGTTTTGCCTGATCATGACCGCCTTGCCGAATCCTATTGGATTAACCTGAAAGTCCCAACACACAAAGCAGAAGTTCACATCAGCTATAAAAAGGTAGAGAAGAACCTGGCAAAACTACTCGAAGATTCACGCACCCTAGCATATAAACATTCGATCAAAGCTGATGCAATCAACGAACGAATTTTTGTCAATCCTGAAAAGAAAATCTATGGGACAATCTACATGATTGATGGCAATGCAGCCTCACCGCTTCAGTTCTATCTGACTGACAGCACGAAAAATTTCCTTCGTGGAGCTTTATATATCCGCGAAGTTCCCAATATCGATTCCTTGCGACCGGTGATCGACTTTCTGACACCTGATGTTATTCGTTTAATTGAAACCACTGAGTGGAAACACTAGATGCCACTTTTTAAAACGATACCAATTCAGGGAGGTCTAATCGGACTTTGGAAGTTCACTGAAACGACAGCCGAATTGCTTCCTTATTTTTCAGAAAAAGAATTATTGGATCCCAATTTTCTAAAATACACGTACGAAAAGCGTAAAGTTGAATGGCTGGGAACCCGCGTTTTAATCAGGCAATTGATTGGTTCCGATTTTACGATTTCATATTTAAACTCCGGAAAGCCAATCCTGAAGCACAACCAATTCAAACATATATCCATCAGTCACTCGCGCGATTTTGCCGCTGTTATTCTGCACGAACAACTGAATATAGGAATCGACATCGAGGAAACTACCCGTGACTTTAACAGAATCGAAAAGAAGTATCTTTCCGATATTGAAATCGGGCAAACCGACAAAAACCCGCAACTGCAATGTCTTTATTGGTGTGCAAAAGAAGCTATTTTTAAACTGGTTGATGATGAAGGTGTCGAATTCAAACAACAAATCCACATCTTCCAGAAGTTTGAGAACCAGTTTCTCGCTAAATTTATATCTGAGGGTAATGAATCCACCTACAAACTTCATCATCAATTCTTTTCAGAACACTGTTTAGTTTGGGTTAGTAACGATTCCCCGATTCAGGAATAACAAAAAACTACTGAAAGATCGTTACTCCATTTGATCAAAATCCGTTTTCGACTGTTTATTGAGTAATTTAAACGTTTATAATGAAACAACCAGAATCACATATTTTAGTTATTTTCGGAGCATCGGGCGACCTTACCAAAAGGAAATTAATACCTGCTCTTTACGAATTGCATACTCAAAATCTTCTTCCCGAGAAATTAGCGGTATTGGGAGTTTCCCGAACAAAACTTACTGATTTAGAGTTTCGCGAAAACATGAAGGAGTTTTTGCCAGATCAGCCACACACTCAAAAAGACATCGATGCTTTTCTGGAACATCTGTATTATCAACCGCTTTCAACTGCCGATTCGGTTGATTACCCAATCCTGAAAACAAGACTTGAATTACTAAGTAAAGACTTGTCGATTCCAGAAAATTATATTTTCTATTTATCAACACCGCCCAATTTGTACCAAATCATTCCTCAAAGTTTAGCTGAAGTTGGATTGAATGAACCTGTAAATGGCTATAAACGATTGATAATCGAGAAACCATTTGGAACCGATTTGAAAAGTGCGAAAGAGCTCAATAAAAATTTGCTCAACTACTTTAACGAAGATCAGCTGTACCGGATTGATCATTATCTGGGTAAAGAAACTGTTCAAAATATGTTGGTCACCCGGTTTTCGAATGGCATATTTGAGCCCATTTGGAACCGGAATTTTATCCATCACGTTGAAATTACATCGGCTGAAACCCTTGGTGTTGAAGGCCGTGGCGGTTATTACGATCATTCGGGAGCCATGCGCGACATGGTTCAGAATCACCTGATGCAGTTGGTTGGATATGTTGCGATGGAACCACCTGTTGTGATTGAAGCCGATGCCATTCGCAAC
>JBBQXI010000214.1:0-7027 GCA_038209805.1 Bacteroidales bacterium
GAGCATGACGGTATCAATTTGTTTAAGTGCCACACTGCTCAATCCTCCAATAATACCAAAGACTGAAAGACTGATCATTTCTTTCCGCAGTGGTGGTTTAATAAAGTCCAGCTTGGGCTGAATATTAAATTGCTTGCGGTAAATGAGCAAACCAACCAAATAAATTGCAGGTAAACTGAGGAAAAATACAAAACCGAAAACAAACTGCGAAAAATTGATCCACTTCAGGAAAAATGCGCCAAGCATACCCAAAGTACCTACCCGGTAAACAAAGTCGCTAAGAATTGATCCGGTAGTTGCATCGAAAAGCATTTTGTTGTAGGTGTCGAGCATTACCGAAAACATCCTGAAAAAGATAAGTGGAATGAGGTACCAGATGTATTGCACCAACAGGGGTGATTTTGCCTGATTGCTTTCGATGATATAAGGTTTCAGGATAAAAAAAGTGATCAGCGAAATGGCAAAACCTGCCATCCCAACGGCTAAAGTAATAAACAAAAAACCATTGTGATTTTGGTCTTTATCCCTGAAATAAGGGAAAAGACGTTCGATCACTTTCGTGAATCCAAGGGTTGAAAATTGAGAATAAAGCGCCGAAACTGCAACCAGAATAGCCGTAAGTCCAATTTGTTCTGAAGAGAGTAGTTTGATCGACAGAATTGTATAAAGGAATCCAAGTGCCACGCCCAGGTATGAGTAGATTGAGCCCTTGATGGTTTGCCTTTTAATTACGCCCATTGATATTATTTACGATTAAACAATGTATCATTTATAATTTACCTAACAACATCCCGGATTATCTGCGCAAAAACCTCAATGCTATCAATCGCCTTGCTTAAACTATCCGGTATTGAGCTTAAGAATCTTTTCATTCCGAAAACAGTCAAAGTAGAATTAAAAGGTTTATTTTTGCTTCGCACGAAAATACGAATTTAAAAATTACACTTATCATTAATATGGATACAAAAAATCTCCTTCGCAAATCAGGACCTTATATCCTTGCGGTTGTGTTGTTTCTGGTTATCAGCGTGATCTATTTCTCACCTGTTTTGGAAGGAAAGAGGTTGCAAAGTTCTGACGGAGCTCAATTTAAAGGTATGTCGAAGGAAATTGTTGATTACCGCAATGCAACCGGGAAAGAAGCGCTTTGGTCGAACAATATGTTCTCCGGAATGCCTGCCTACCTGACTTCGACTATTTATTCGGGCGAGTTAATTTCGAAGATTCAGAAATCAATTACTGCAATTTCACAACCGGTAATGATTCTTACCCTGAGCTTTTCATTCTTTTTCATGCTTTGTATTTTGTTGGATATGGGCGTGTGGACAGCATTCGCAGCCAGTTTGGCCTATGGTTTTATGACCTTTACTTTCGTTGTAATGGTTACTGGCCACTTAACCAAGGCGCACGCGTTAACTTACATTTCGCTTATTGTGGCTGGAATTTTGGTTGCCTTCAAGAAAAATAAAATAGGCGGAAGTTTAATGGCAGCTATTGGTTTATCGCTGATGTTGAGCGCCAATCACCTGCAAATGACTTACTATGCTGCCATTCTTTCCTTGGTTATCGGAATTACATATTTGGTTTATGCCATCAGGGAAAAAACGCTTCCCGATTTTTCCAAAACTGCAGGACTTTTATTGATTGCCGTTTTATTTGCGGTAGGCACCAATTTCTCACGTTTATATACCACTTACGAATACGGAAAATATTCAATCCGGAGTCAGTCTGAATTAAGCCTGAATAATGAAAACAAATCGAGTGGTCTCGATAAAGAATACATCTTGGATTACAGCTACGATTTGGGTGAAGCCATGACCGCCTTTATTCCACGATTCAAAGGTGGCGGCATGAGCGAACCGCTGACTACAAGTTCTGAAACCTATAAATTTCTGGCTGAAGCTCAGGGAGCAGACAAAGCAAGAAAAATGGTGCAAAGCGGAATGCCGATGTATTGGGGAAGTCAGCCTATTTCAGGTGCCCCATTCTATTTTGGGGCTGTTTTGTGCTTCCTTTTTGTACTCGGAATTTTTCTCGTGAAAGGGAAAGACAAATGGTGGTTGGTTGCAGTTTTCGTCTTTTCGCTGCTCTTGTCACTTGGAAAGAACTTTTCCTTCCTGACCAACCTTATGCTCGACTATTTTCCCGGATACAACAAATTCCGCGATGTGAAAAACATCATTGTCATTGAGCAATTTGCGATGGCATTGCTGGGTGCGCTTGCCATTAAAGAAGTTTATCAGCGCAAAATATCTTCCGTAGAGTTTATGAAAGGCCTGAAATATGCCTTCGGAATTACCGGTGGACTGGCACTGATTTTTGCCGTGATTCCGGGTTTGGCTGGTAGTTTCTCCGGTAGTACTGATGCTCAGTATTTGAAAATGGGATGGCCACAACAACTTATTGATGCCTTAATTGCCGACCGTCAATCGGCTCTTCGCATCGATGCTTTCCGTTCTTTTATATTTGTATTGCTTGCTGCGGGCGGTTTGTGGGCCTACTGGAATAATAAAATTAAAGCTCAATATGCCATCATTTTATGGGTTGGGCTTGTTGTTGTCGATATGTGGCCGGTAGATAAAAAATACTTCAACAACGATAATTTTACTTCGAAAAAGGAAGTAGCCGTTCCTTTTCAGGAAATGCCGGTTGACAAGGAAATAAAGAAAGATAAAGATTTGTATTACCGTGTTCTGAATCTTCAGAATCCAATGGCCGATGCGCGTACCTCATTTTTCCATAAATCGATTGGTGGATACCATGGTGCAAAAATGAAACGTTACAACGAACTTTACAGTTATGCCATAGAGCCTGAAATGCGCTCACTGATTACCGCATTCCAAAAGCCTGAATCAATTGATTCGGCGATCGCTCTTCTGCCTGTGATTAACATGCTGAACACGAAATATTACATTTACGATCTGAATCAACCACCGTTGCCAAATACTCATGCTTTAGGGAATGCGTGGTTCGTAAAATCAGCAAAAGTGGTCGACAGCGCCGATCAGGAAGTCACTTCAATGAAAAGCTTCGATCCGAAATCGACAGCCATTGTAAATAAAAGCTTCGACAAAGACTTAAGCGGTTTTACTTCCGGTTCAGGTGAAGGCGAGATTAAACTTACCGAATATCAGCCTAATGATCTGAAATACGAAGCAACGGTGAACAGTGGATCACAGTTGGCTGTTTTCTCTGAAATTTACTATCCGAAAGGTTGGAAAAGCTTTATCGATGGCAAGGAAACTCCGCATATCCAGGTTGACTATGTGTTGCGCGGATTGGTGATTCCGGCAGGAAAACATCAGGTTGAGTTTAAATTTGAGCCAAGCTCGTATTATTTAGGAAATAAAGTTTCACTGGCCAGTTCAATTTTGCTTCTTTTGGCAATTGGCGGTTATTTGTTCTATAGTTTTAAAATAAAAAAATAAAAAATAATGGCAGGCAAAGCGCAGCATCAAAAGCTGAACAAACGGATTTTCAGGTCATATTTGACCTCTACAATCAGTATTTCGATGGTTTTGTTCCTGATCGGCATGCTTGGAGTTGTATTGCTCAATGCCGAACGGCTCGCCAAATATGTCCGCGAAAACATTGGTTTTACGCTCGTGTTAAAGGATGATGTACCTGAAAACGAAATCTCTGATCTGCTGAAATCACTAAAAGCTGCCAACTTTGTAAAAGAGGCTGAATACATTGATAAAACTACTGCTGCCGAAAGATTAAAGACAGAGTTGGGTGAAGATTTTACAGGCTTTTTGGGTTACAATCCGTTGCTTTCGTCGGTTGATGTGAAGTTGAATGCCGAATATGCTACACCGGAACAACTGGTTGTTCTTGAAAAAAGATTCATGGAATATCCTCAGATAAAGGAAGTGTCGTATCAGCATGATATGGTTAAGATTATCAACGAAAACGTACAGAAGATCGGGTTGATTCTGGTTTTTTTCTCTGTTCTTTTGTTAGTTATCTTTTTTGCTCTCATCAACAATACCATCCGGATTTCAATATACTCCCAACGATTCATTATCAATACCATGCTGATGGTTGGCGCGACCGACAGTTTTATCCGAGCTCCTCTTATCAAGAGAAGTATAAAATATGGCCTCATTGGAGCTTTAGCCGCCAATTTGGTTCTGTTTATGCTCATGATGTCATATGCTTCGGAGTTGACGGGCATTATCAGTTTGGATGATTTTACGATTTTTGGGATTGTGTTTGCTTCGGTGTTGTTTTTAGGCATACTGATTTCATGGAGCTCAACCTATATGGCAGTTAATAAATTCATTAGGCTAAAGTTTGACGAGTTGTATTATTAAAAATGAGTTGGATATTAAACTTTAAACTTTTCAGCTACCTTTACGCAAATTTTTTACAATAGAAAAATGAAATATTTAGACAATATGGAAGGATTTGCCTTAGGCAAAGAAAACCTGAAATTAATGGTTATTGGTTTGGTCATTATCGTGTTTGGTTTTCTTCTCATGACAGGAGGAAAAGCGAGTAGTCCATCTACTTTCAATCCTGAAATTTTTAGCTTCAGGAGAATAACATTGGCGCCAATGGTGGTTCTTTTTGGCTTTCTTTTCGAGATTTATGCCATTATGAAAAAACCTAAATCAGAGAAATAACAAACGGTTAACAAGGTTTTTGTCATACTGACATTTGTTAACAGATATTCTTATTACATTCTTTAATTCAAATTGTTACATCTCATTTTATCTCCCCTGTTTCGTTTCTTTCCGGAAATTTTTATTGTAACTACCCCCTAACTTCAGTATTTCTTTGTAATTCATCAGTAATTGTTAAATATACTGTTGGTTATATACTTATCGAATCGCTATATTTGCGGCCTGAAAATCGGACTGGTTTTTCCGATACAAATCACTTATTTTAAAGCGTTTTAGGATGGGCAAATCCATTGAAGAGTATGATTTTGAAAAGGGAGAGATTCTTCTCTTTGATAAAGATTTGGATTGGACATCTTTTGATCTGGTAAGGAAGCTTCGCAATTTTCTTTGCCGCAGAACCGGAGTTAAAAAATTGAAAGTTGGTCACGCCGGAACGCTTGATCCAAAAGCTACGGGTTTAATGATTGTTTGTACCGGAAAAGAAACAAAGAACATCGATCAAATTCAGGCGAAGGAAAAAGAATACGTGGCAACCATTAAACTTGGAGCAACAACGCCATCATACGATTTGGAAACGGCTGAAAACGAGACTTTTCCTACCGATCATCTTACTCCAGAACTTATAAAAAAAGCATTGGCAAATTTTATCGGGGAAAACGATCAGATTCCGCCTTTGTTTAGCGCAATAAAAATTGAGGGGAAAAGGGCATATGAGCACGCACGAAAGGGTAGCGACATGGTACTTGCTCCAAAAAAAATTACAATCTCTGAACTAGAGTTGCTAAGTTTCTCTAAGGAAGAAATAAAACTAAGAGTCGTTTGTAGTAAAGGGACCTATATCAGGGCGTTAGCTCGCGATTTGGGGGCATCCCTTGAAAGTGGAGCCTATTTGGTGGGTTTAATAAGGACGAGAATTGGTGATTTGAAATTGGAAGATGCCTGGAATGTGCACGATTTTATAGAAAATTTTACACCAAACGAAACTAATTGAAAACTCGTTCGTAAAACGTGGTTCTGTTAAGCTGGTGATTAGAGAAACAATTGTTTAATATCCAAGAAAAAACAAATTAAAGACATATGAAATTATCAAAGTTTAAATACGATTTACCTGAAGAATTAATTGCCTTACATCCGGCTCCAAATAGAGATGAGTCAAAACTATTGGTTTTGAATCGCGCAACTGGTGTGATTGAACACAAGATATTTAAGGATATTGTTAATTATTTTGGAGATGATGATGTTTTGATTTTCAATGACACCAAAGTATTTCCGGCCCGTTTGTACGGCAATAAGGAAAAAACAGGTGCTGAAATTGAAGTTTTCCTGTTGCGCGAGTTGAACCGCGAACAGCGCCTTTGGGATGTATTGGTTGATCCAGCCCGCAAAATTCGTATTGGTAATAAATTGTATTTTGGCGAAGACGATCTTTTGGTTGCTGAAGTTATTGATAACACTACATCAAGAGGACGTACATTGAGGTTTTTATTTGACGGACCATATGACGAGTTCAAGAAAACGCTTTATGGTTTAGGTGAAACACCGCTTCCAAAATTCATTAAACGTACTGTTCAACCTGAAGATAAAGATCGTTACCAGACCATTTTTGCTAAGAACGAAGGTGCCGTTGCAGCTCCAACTGCCGGATTGCACTTTAGCCGCGAACTGATGAAACGCATGGAAATTAACGGAGTTAAATTCAGCTATGTTACACTTCACGTTGGACTAGGAAATTTCCGAAGTGTTGATGTTGAGGATTTGACCAAACACAAAATGGACTCTGAACAAATCTGGATTTCAGAAGAAGCCTGCCAGGTAGTAAATACGGCCAGAGATGCCAAGAAAAACATATGTGCTGTCGGAACAACAGTAATGCGTACCATCGAAAGTTCGGTATCGACTCAGGGACACTTAAAACCTTATGAAGGTTGGACCAACAAATTTATCTTCCCTCCATACGAATTTAGTGTGGCCAACCGGATGATTACCAACTTTCATTTGCCACTTTCAACACTTCAGATGATGGTTGCTGGTTTTGCCGGTTACGATAACCTGATGAAAGCCTACAAAGAAGCGATCAAAGAAAAATACCGTTTCGGAACTTATGGCGATGCCATGCTGATTCTGTAATATTTTTCATTTCAGATAAAAAAGCCCCGTTAACTTTCATGTTGGCGGGGATTTTTGCTTTCAGGAATAACTTAACTTCGTACCTTAGTAAAGCTTTTGGAAAACCCTCTTTTAACCTGAAACTTATGGAACCCATTGTATTAACAGACCCCAATGTACAGCCAACCGAAGAACTGATCTTTTCAATCTTTGGCGAAAACAGTGTTTACTGGGAACAACTGATTGAATATGTCTACGAAAATCATTTCGATATTACCGAAGAATGGCGGTTC
>JBBQXI010000215.1:0-6995 GCA_038209805.1 Bacteroidales bacterium
CTTTTGCTGATGGGAGTTGATTTGAAGGTGGTGTAAAACTTTAAAGGATCCGATCTTTTGAAAAGATCGGATCCTTTAAATCGAAATGGGACATTTTCCCTTTATCTTTTTCCCCAAATCTTAGGGTTCCGGCTTGTATGAAATACCGCAGAAATAATCACCGATTTATTGTTTTCATTAATGCTGTAATGAATCTGATAAGGGAAAGTTGTTAGAATAGCAGTTCTCACTTCGTCATATTTCACATTAAAAGATTCGGGATTTTGTTGAATAAAATGAACTTTATCCCGAACTTGGAGCATAAATTTTCTGCCAAGTCCTTGCTGCTGATTTTCATACCAAAGAGCAGAATCCCTTATATCTTTTCTGGCAAACGATAAAATAAGGATTCTGTACATTATAATTCCTTTTCAATTTCATCCATTGATTGGTCAAAATCCAATGCCTGATCTGGATTACTCTTATACTCCTCCATTCTCTCCCTCACTTCATCCATTTGCCAGGTTGGAATATCAAATTCTTCTAATTCAATATCCTTGAATTTACGCTTCAACGCATTCCATTCATTTATTGGAATATATACGCCAGTTGTTTGACCTTTACTGTCAGAGATAAATTGTAAGTTCATAATATTTAAATTTTCAGAAAAGTTAATCAATTGAACTCTAAAATCAATTCATATTTATTTAATTTTTTCACAAGCCTTCCCAATCCGCCCAATCGTTTCCTCCTTGCCAATTAGCTCGAAGATTTCAAATAAATCAGGGCCACTGCTTCCTCCAACCAATGCCAGACGAATTGGAACCATCACTGCTCCAAATCCCCATTCTTTTTCAGTCATAAATGCCGAGAAGGCTTCTTTAATCGCTTCGGCTTTCCAGTCTGTAATTGTTTCGAAAAGCGCTGAGATGGACTCCAGTTTTTCGTTGGTATCGGCTTTCCATTTCGATTTCACCGTTTTTTCGTCGTAGCTTTCCGGAGCCTGAAAGAAAAAATGTGCCTGTGCCCAGATGTCTTTCACAAATTCGCAGCGCTCCTTAATCATGCCCACAATCCGTTCGAGTTTTTGTGAATCAGGATCAATTCCTTTTTCTTTCAATTCGGGTAAAACCAGTGCAGCCAGTTCAGCAGCCGATTTCTGTTGCAGGTAATGACGGTTGAACCATTTGGCTTTCTCCGGATCGAATCTAGCACCTGATTTAACCACGCGGGTCAGGTCGAAACTTTCGATCAGTTCATCCATCGAGAAAAACTCCTGTTCTGTTCCTGAATTCCAACCCAAAAGAGCCAGCATGTTAACAAAGGCTTCAGGAAAATAACCATCTTCGCGGTAACCACGGTATGATTCGCCGGTTTCCGGATTATTCCAGAGCAAAGGAAAAACAGGAAATCCCATTTTATCGCCATCGCGTTTGCTTAGTTTTCCTTTTCCTTCAGGTTTCAGGATTAAAGGAAGATGCGAAAAGCGTGGACGGTTTTCAGAAATACCAAGAGACTCGTATAATAATATATGTAAAGGCATTGATGGAAGCCATTCTTCGCCACGGATTACATGGGTAATGTTCATCAAATAATCGTCAACCACATTGGCTAAATGGTATGTTGGCATTCCGTCTGACTTAAACAAAACTTTATCGTCAAGCTGATTGGTATTGAACGAAACGCGGCCGCGAATTAAATCTTCCTCAACAATATCGCGATTTTCAGGCATTTTGAATCGGATGACATAGTGTTCTCCAATATTCAATCTGGCCTGAACTTCTTCCGAAGAAAGAGTAAGCGAATTTTTTAATCCGTTGCGGGTATGCAGATCGTACGAAAAAACCTGTCTGTTGGCTTCGGCCTGTTTCCGAAGTTCGTCTAATTCTTCAGCAGAATCAAACGAATAATAGGCATTCCCATTTTCAATCAGTTGATCGGCATATTTTTTATAGATTGGTTTACGCTCGCTCTGGCGGTACGGACCCAAATCGCCACCAAAACCGACACCTTCGTCGGGCACTAAACCACACCACTTCAACGATTCAATGATATAATCTTCGGCTCCGGGTACGTATCTGTTTTGATCAGTATCTTCAATGCGCAATAGGAAATCACCACCGTGTTTTCTGGCAAATAAATAATTGAATAAGGCTGTCCGCACTCCGCCCATATGTAACGGACCTGTCGGACTTGGGGCAAAACGAACCCTCACTTTTCTTTCCATGATTCTGCTGATTAAATTTTCGCCACAAAGATAATATTTCTGAAGGGAGAGAATCATATTTAGTCTGTCAGCAAAAAAAAATCATAATTATTGACTAGCAAACCATTCGTTAAAAGATATTAACATGATTTTTAACAACCTTCCTGAAAAATGATTTGCAGATAACCATATATCCATATCTTTGCCCTCTCATTTTTTATTAATTATCTATAAGTTATCGAATGAAACGTTTTTTAGCAATTGTCGCATTCATTCAGGTTATTCTGCCTGGTATGGTAAAAGCGGACGAAGGGATGTGGTTACCAGCTTTGATTAATAAGCTGAATATAACCCAAATGAAGCAGGAGGGATGTTCGCTTAATGCTGAAGATATTTATAGCATTAACCATTCAAGTTTAAAGGATGCGGTTGTTGCGCTTGATCACGGATCGTGCACCGCCGAATTAATTTCTGATGAAGGTCTTTTGCTGACCAACCACCACTGTGGTTTTGACGAGATACAGGAACACAGTTCTGTTGATCACGATTATCTGCAAAACGGTTTCTGGGCGAAGACAAAAGAAGAAGAATTGCCTAATAACGGCAAAACTGCTTCATTTTTAATTCGTTTCGAAGACGTTTCAGAAAAAATTCTATTGCAGTTAAACGACCAGATGAGCACCGACGACCGGAACAAAAAAGTTCGTGAAGTGTCGAATGAAATTGAAAAAGAAGCTACTGGCGATACCCATTACGAAGCTCGCGTTCAGGCTTTATACAACGAAAACAAGTATTACCTGTTTATATATGAAACCTTCCGCGATATCCGTCTGGTAGGAGCACCACCACAATCGATGGGTAAATTCGGAGGCGACACCGACAACTGGATGTGGCCACGTCATACCGCCGACTTCAGTATGTTCCGCATTTACTGCGGAAAAGATGGGAAACCGGCATCGTATTCGAAAGATAATGTTCCATACAAACCCAAACACCACCTTCCAATTTCGCTGAAAGGTTATAAAATGGGCGATTTTGCAATGATCTTGGGATATCCGGGAAACACAAACCGATATAAAACTTCGTACGGGATTGAATACACTATGAATATTACCAATCCAATCCGAATTAAAGTTCGTGAAGAGAAACAACGCATCATGCAGGAATTTATGAACACTTCGCGCAAAGCAAGAATCATGTATTCGGCCAAATATGCCCGTAGTGCAAACTATTATAAATATAGCATCGGACAAAACCAAGGACTTCAACATCTGAACGTTCTGGAAAAGAAAAGGCAGCTGGAAGATCGGTTTACAAAATGGGTAAACGCCGACGAGCAACGCAAAGCCAAATATGGCGAAGCGCTCAGCCTGATCGCTAATTCGTATAAAAATATAGAAGATGAAAAAGCCTTCGAGTACATGGTTGAATCCATGGTTCGCGGTCCTGAAATTTTCTATTTTGCATACCGTACGCGTCCATTATATGATGCCTTAAAGTCAGACAAAAACTCAGAACACGTCAGCTTGGCAAGCGAACGGGTAAGAAGCGGACTGGATGAATTCTTCAAAGATTACGATTCGGAAACTGACCAGAAAATAGCGGCTGCGCTTTTTAAAATTTACGACGAAAATGTTGCCCCACAATATCACCCGCCATTCTTTAAAACGGTAAAATTAAAATACGGCAACGACTTCGAAAAATACACCAAAGAATTGTATGCCAAATCAATCTTCGGAAGTCAGGAAAGATTAGTTCGTTTCTTTGAAGCCCCCAAAGCTAAGGTTCTTGAAAAAGATCCACTCTTTCAGGCATCGTTAGAAATTTTCAGAATGATGGGCTTAATCGGCGATGAAACCGGCAAAACGACAGAAGCTCTCGAAAGAGGAAATCGTTTGTTTGTTGGTGGACTAATGGAAATGGAAGCCGATAAGAATTTCTATCCGGATGCCAATTCAAGTATGCGGTTAACTTACGGAACTGTAGGCGACTACATTCCACGCGATGCGGTGAAGTATAACTATTTCACCACACTGAAAGGCTACATTGAAAAAGAAATTCCGGGCGACGATGAGTTTGATGTGCCGGCTAAACTCAAAGAACTTTATTACGCCAAAGATTACGGGCGATATGCCGATGCCGACGGAAATCTCCGCACTTGCTTCATGACCAACAACGACATCACCGGCGGCAACTCAGGAAGTCCGGTAATCAACGGGAAAGGCGAGTTGATTGGTATTGCATTCGATGGCAACTGGGAAGCGATGAGCGGCGATATCGCTTTCGAGAACGATTTGCAGAAATGTATCAATGTCGACATCCGTTTTGTGCTTTGGACCATCGATAAAATGGGTGGAGCCCAAAATCTGATTGACGAAATGACAATCGCGAACTGATAATATATTTTTATTATACCTGAAAGACCCGTATTTTTGCGGGTCTTTTGGTTTATTGCATAAGTCAAGTTATCCTCTTCGGTGGCTGAGCTTGTCGAAGCCGAACTTTAAACTTTAAACGTTGAACATTACAATCTATACCGATGGTGCCGCAAAAGGGAATCCGGGTCCGGGAGGATACGGAACAGTTCTGCTTTCAGGACAATTCCGGAAAGAATTATCCGACGGATTTGAACTAACCACCAATAACCGAATGGAATTGCTGGCTGTAATTATTGGATTGGAGGCGCTGAAAATAGAAAATTCTGTGGTTACAATCTATTCGGACTCGAAATACGTGGTTGATGCGGTTGAAAAAGGATGGATCTGGAATTGGGTGAAAATTCGGTTCAAAGGCAAGAAAAATCAAGACCTCTGGCTCCGTTTCCTGAAAATATACTCCAAACACCGGGTGAAATTTGTTTGGGTAAAGGGACATGCAAATATTCCGGAGAACGAACGCTGCGATCAATTGGCTGTTGCCGCTTCGATGCAACCCCGATTAAAGAAAGACAGCGGATATTTAGCCAGCCTCTGATACTGATACGTTCGACTGAGCTCACATCGAAGGCTTGTTCCGGCATCCCATTGTACTGATGAGACCCAGAAACCCCGCCTGACAAGCGAGCGGGCAGGAAGTTCAGGGTGACCTGTCAGAAATATTAAGTTGACATGACACTTGTGAGACTCTGACTAGAAAAATACTATTTTTACCGTTTCAAAAGAAAACTGAATGAACGTCCTTTATAACATTTCAATCTTTTTTTACTCCATTCTGATCAGGTTGACCGCTCCTTTTAACATTAAAGCGAGTCAAATCAGCAAAGGACGCAGGCAGACATTTGCAGAACTTCAGGCCAAAATTAAACACGACAAACCAATCGCATGGGTGCATTGCGCTTCGCTGGGCGAGTTCGAACAAGGCCGGCCAATTATTGAAGCCATCCGCAAACAACATCCCGAATACCAAATTCTACTGACTTTCTTCTCACCTTCAGGATATGAAATCCGGAAAAACTATGATCTGGCCAATTACATCTGCTATTTGCCAGCCGACACCAAAAAGAATGCTGAACGGCTAATTGAATTGGTGCGCCCTGAGATTGTATTCTTTGTCAAATACGAATTCTGGTTTCATTATATCAGCGAATTAAAGAAAAGAAATATTCCACTTTATCTGGTTTCAGCTATTTTCCGCGAAAACCAATTGTTCTTCAAAAATTCACCATGGGGCAAATGGTATCGAAAAATGCTTTTCAGTTTCGAACAATTCTTTGTTCAGGATGACCAATCGGTCAGATTGCTGCATGGAGTCGGCATAAAGAATGTAACCAAAGCCGGAGATACCCGGTTCGACCGCGTGGCCGAAATTGCCCGTAACGGCAAAAGTATCCCTTTGGTTGAGAAATTTAAAGGAGACAACTTGTTAGTGGTTGCAGGAAGCACCTGGAAACCCGATGAAGAATTGTTGGTTCAGTATATTCACAGCCATCCGGAGACCAAATTCATTATTGCGCCACACGAAACGAAGAAGGCAAACGTAGAAAGGTTGATAAGTCTGTTGAAAACCCCGGTTATTTGTTATACAGAAGCAACCGAAGAATCGGTTATGAACAAACAGGTTTTGATTGTTGATACCATTGGAATTTTATCGTCAATCTATAAATATGCCGACTTAGCTTATATCGGCGGTGGGTTCGGAGTTGGAATACATAATACTCTCGAAGCAGCCATCTTTGGGATGCCAATCGTATTTGGACCCAATTACCTCAAATTTAATGAAGCGACAAGCATGGTGAAATTAGGTGTCGCCTTTCCTGTAGCGGATTCCCCATCGTTGAATTCAATATTCGATCAATTACTATCGGATGACAAGAAGCGAAATTGGATAGCCAGCGAATGCACTGGCTTTACAAACCACAATCTGGGTGCCACGCAAATTATCTTAAACAAAGTTTTCAACAGGTAATAACTTTCCTGAATTGATATTGTCAATCAAACAACAATACACATCAAACAACTTACATTCAGTTCATTTCCTGAAAAATACAAACTCCTCGTTCGAATTTCGATTAATCTTTTTGTAAACTTTTTGTAATACACAAAATATTAACATATTGATTTACCGCATACTAACATTATAGAGTTGATAACTTCTTTAATTTTTTATAAAATTCGTATTCATTTTTTTAAACTTCCGTCTTATATTGCATACAGCAAAAACAACACAGTGAGAATGCAAACTTCTTCACGCTAACAACCGATTATCTATTATTAAAGCTCAAATTTTTTTAATTATGACATTTAAAAACGTGGCAGTCGAGCCCCAAGCTGAAAAAAAAACGTACTCCCAGGACGAAGCCTACGAGGCTTCG
>JBBQXI010000216.1:0-6986 GCA_038209805.1 Bacteroidales bacterium
CAACGGCTTTAGCCTTAGCAACCAAATCGTCGAGCAAACGAATACCAGTTTCCAGTGTTCTTAGAAACGATTCTTCCTCTTCGCGGATCACATTTTCGATCAAACCCTGCTGCGAAACCAGTTCAGGGAAAGCATCACCCATGTTTTCTTTCAGCACCTCAACCAATTTCCAGATGAAAGGCTCCCTGAAATCGAGGAAAGTATATCCATAACGAACGGCACGGCGCAAAATCCGGCGAATCACATAACCGGCTTTATTGTTCGATGGCAACTGTCCGTCGGCAATCGAGAATGAAATCGCACGTAAATGGTCGGCAATCACGCGCATGGCAATGTCTGCCTTTTGTTCGTCGCCATATTTTTTGTTGCTGAGTTCGGCAATTTTCAAAATGGTATTCTGGAAAACATCGGTGTCGTAGTTCGATTTTTTGCCTTGAAGCACCATGCACAAACGTTCAAATCCCATTCCGGTATCTACGTGTTTGTCAGGAAGTTCTTCCAATTTTCCATCAGCTTTGCGGTTAAACTGAATGAAAACCAGGTTCCATATTTCAATCACCAGCGGATTATCCTTGTTGACCAATTCGCTTCCCGGAATTTTGGCACGTTCAGCGTCGTCGCGCAAATCAACATGAATTTCGGAACAAGGACCACAAGGACCGGTATCGCCCATTTCCCAGAAATTATCTTTTTTGCTTCCGTTAATGATTTGGTTCGCCGGAAGAAATTTCAGCCATAAATTGAACGCTTCGTTATCGCGTTCCAGTTTATCGTCGGCACTGCCTTCAAAAACCGAAGCATACATTCTATCTGCCGGAATTTTCAATTCATCGTGAAGCAACTCCCACGCCCAGTTAATGGCATCTTCCTTGAAGTAATCGCCAAACGACCAGTTGCCCAACATTTCGAACATGGTGTGGTGATAGGTATCATGCCCAACTTCTTCCAAATCGTTGTGTTTTCCTGAAACCCTCAGACATTTTTGCGTATCGGCAATCCGGAGATATTTGGCCGGCTGGTTGCCCAGAAATATATCTTTAAACTGGTTCATCCCGGCATTGGTAAACATCAATGTCGGATCGTTTTTTACAACCATTGGCGCCGAAGAGACAATCTGGTGTCCCTTTCCGGCGAAAAAATCGATAAACGCTTTTCTGATTTCCTTCGAATTCATATCTTTTCTATCTGTTATTTATTCCTAAAAACATTGGTCCCCAAATGTCAAATTTCTTTATCTTCTTATCCTAAAATTAATGCGAACAAACTTATTACAACATCATCAAAATCAGGAAAAAGAGCCACTAATAATTGTTAAAAATATCCAATTAGCTGAAAATCATTCCTTATTTCAATTGAAATAATTAGTTTTACCAGCTTAATAATCCGGATTTTTCGAAACCGTGCAAAGTTAGATTAAATACTTAAATTTGACACAAGGAGAAAAATAAATTCCAACAGTCTTGTTTTATGGCAAAAGTTAAGTACCGATTTAATGCTCATACACTTAGCTACGACAAAATCGTAATTAGCTTCAAAACCCGATTAAAGCGTTTTTTAGCTTTATCTTCAACAACATTGGCAACGTCGATACTGATAGCGTTTGGCATTCTTCAATTCTATGAATCACCACGTATGCGCATTCTGCACAAGGAAAACGAACGACTTTTAACGCAGTACGAACTGATGTATAAAGACCTTGGAACGATAGAAAAAGTACTCGACGAAATAGAACAGCGCGACAACAATCTGTATCGGGTAATTTTCGAAAGCGACCCAATCCCATCAACCATCCGCAAGGCCGGATTTGGGGGAGTGAACAGGTACTCGAAACTCGAATCATTCGACAATTCGGATCTGGTGATTAAAACAGCCGAAAAGATTGATGTCCTTTCGAAAGAAGCCTACATTCAGGCAAAATCCTATAACGAAGTTATGAAAATGGCCATGAACAAGGAAGAATTGGTTGCAGGAATGCCGGCAATAATGCCAATTTCTAACAAATCCTTGAAAAGTACGGCTTCAGGTTGGGGATACCGTATTCACCCGATTTATAAAATCAAACAATTCCACTACGGAATGGACTTTACAGCCAATATTGGTACGCCGATTTATGCTACCGGAGATGGAATTGTAAAAGATGTACAATCCATTGGAGGTGGTTTTGGAAGATTTGTCATCATTGACCATGGCTTTGGCTACGAAACTTTGTATGGCCACATGAGCGGCTTTAATGTAAAAAAGGGTGACAAGGTTAAACGTGGAAGCGTAATCGGTCTTGTTGGAAACTCAGGCACCTCAACCGGGCCACATGTGCATTATGAAGTGCATAAAAACGGTGAACCAGTGAATCCACAATACTACTATTTCAAAGACCTGAATGCTCAAGAATACGAAAAGATGGTAAAAATTTCATCAAACATTGGTCAAACATTCGATTAAACTATGCCTTACAAGAAACCCAAAATAGAGAAAGTCTTTTATTCCATCGGCGAGGTTGCTGACATGTTTGCAGTTAACACTTCAAACATACGCTTTTGGGAGAACGAGTTTGACATCCTGAAACCGCATAAAAATGCGAAGGGAAACCGGATGTTTACCAAGGAAGACATCGAAAACATGAAAATCATTTACCACCTTCTGAAAGAAAGAGGAATGACCATAAAAGGTGCGCAGAAGAAACTGAAGGACAATAAAGAAAGTACGATTCAGAATTTTGAAGTGGTCAACCGACTTATGGAAATCCGAAAAATGTTGGTTGAGATCAAAGAAGAGTTATGAGTTTTTAATTATGAGTTATAAGTTAGATCAATGCAACTTAAACAAATCACCAATTTTATTGAATCTGTTGCGCCACTGGCTTTTCAGGAATCGTATGACAATGCCGGACTGATTATCGGTGAACCTGACAATGAAATTTCGGGAATACTGATTACACTTGATGTTACGGAAGAAATTCTGGACGAGGCCATCAGTAAAAACCTGAACCTGATTGTTTGCCACCACCCGATCGTTTTTAGCGGAATCAAAAAACTGAATGGCAAGAATTACATTGAACGCTGTGTTGCTAAAGCCATTAAGAACGACATTGCCATTTATGCGGCACACACCAATCTCGACAGTGTTTTTGGCGGTGTGAACAGTAAAATATGCGAAAAACTTGAATTGCAGAATTGCCGGATATTAGCTCCAACACCCGGATTCCTGAAAAAACTGGTCACTTTTGTTCCTGTTGCTGATGCTGAAAAAGTAAGAAATGCCATATTGGAAGCCGGAGCTGGCCACATCGGGAATTACGATTCGTGCAGCTTCAACCAAAACGGAAATGGCACTTTCAGGGGAAACGACCAAACCAATCCGTATGTTGGAGAGAAGAATCAGCTTCATACCGAAAAAGAAACCCGTATTGAGACGATCTTCCCCAAGCACATACAACCCAAAGTTATTCAGGCGCTTTTACATACACATCCGTATGAAGAAGTCGCCTACGATATTTATCCATTGGATAACGAATATATGCAGGCCGGAATTGGAATGATCGGAGAGCTTCAGGAGTCGATTGATGAACTGGAATTTTTGCAAAAAATCAAAGCTGCATTTAACTGTCAGGTTATTAAACACACTCAGCTTTTGGGAAAACCAATTAGCCGGGTAGCTGTTTGTGGAGGATCTGGAAGTACCTATTTAAGTAAGGGAATTGCTCAGAAAGCTGACATTTTTATCTCCGGAGATTTTAAATATCACCAGTTTTTTGATGCCGAAAATCAAATCATCATTGCCGATATCGGGCATTATGAAAGTGAACAATTCACTAAAGAAGTTTTTTATGAATTACTTACAAAAAAATTCCCTAAATTTGCAGTCCATTTATCGGTTTTAAGTACTAATCCGGTAAGTTATCTTATTTGATATAAGTTAAACAACTATAAGTATATGAATACACAGTACGTTAGAGACGAAAATAAAAGTGTGCCAATCAGTTCAAAGCTAAGAGCATTGTACGAACTGCAAAATGTTGTTTCTGAGATTGATAAATTTAAAACACTTCGCGGAGAATTACCTTTGGAAGTACAGGATTTGGAAGATGAAATCACTGGTTTAAAAACCCGTGTAAGTAATTTCGAAGACGATATCAAAGACATGGAAACAGCCATCAGCAACAAAAAGGCTGCAATTAAAGAATCAGAAGGACTGATTATAAAATACACCGATCAGCAAAATAACGTTCGGAATAACCGTGAATTTGATTCGCTAAGTAAAGAAATTGAGTTCCAGAAACTCGAAATGGAACTGTCGGAAAAACGAATCCGCGAATTTACTTCAGAACTTACAAGCAAAAAAGAAGCAATTTTAACTTCTGCAAACCTTTTAAAAGAACGTTTAGAAGATTTGGATCGCAAACAACGCGAGTTGGAAGAAATTACTGCTGAAACTCAGATCGAAGAAGAAAGACTGAAATCGAAAGCAGAAAAAATCGAAGGAAACATCGAAGTTCGTTTAGTGACTGCTTTCAAACGCATTCGCAAAAACGCCCGCAACGGTCTGGCTGTTGTAACTGTACAGCGTGATGCTTGCGGTGGTTGCTTCAATAAAATTCCGCCACAGCGTCAAATGGATATCGCTTCGCGCAAAAAGGTTATCGTTTGCGAATATTGCGGTCGCATTCTGGTTGACAAAGACATTTTGGATCAGATTGAAACTGTCGAATAAGCATCTAAAAACTATATAGCAAAAAACCTTCAGGATTAATCCTGAAGGTTTTTTTATGTTGTAATATATCTTTTCTTATTTCATGTCTGTCAGCTAAAGCAGACTGCAAAGGAGATTATCTGATTTAATGAGAATCTCAATTCTCTTGCATTTCCATTTTGAAATCTGAAATCTGGAACTTGGAATTTCATTGGAGCTACCAGCTTCCACCGGCACCACCGCCACCAAAACTTCCACCACCGAAGCCGCCGAATCCGCCGCCGCCACCTCCGCCAAAGCCACCGCTTCCGCCAGAGAAACCACCAAACGAACCGCCACCCCTATTGCCTCCTCCAAGGAGACCCAAAGCTAACCAGAATGGCAAACTGCCTCGACTGCTATAACCACCGCCGCGTCCGCCTTTGAAAAGGGAAACCAATACGATAATAATCAGGATAACAAGAATAAATCCGCCACCACTGTCCTTTTCCGACTTCTTTCCACTTGTTTTCTTCTGATAATCGGCCGCAGTGAATTCCCCTGAGGCCAGGCTCATCAAAACTTTTGTACCGGCAGCTAATCCACCGTAAACATCATTTTGCTTGAAGTAAGGTATCATGGCATAATCAACCACGTTGCGGTTGGCAACGGCATCTGGAATAACTCCTTCCAAACCATAGCCCACTGCAACAAAAATTTGTCCCTTTTCATTTCCGTTTTTTGGTTTGTATACAATCACTATTCCGTTGTTTTTCCCCTTTTGACCAACGCCCCACTTTTCGCCGATCTTAAACGAAAGATCCGAGATTTCCATTCCGTTCAGTGAAGGAAGTGTGACGATGCAAATCTGGGTTGAAGTCTGTTCATTAAATTGATCAAGCTCTCCTTCCAATTGCTGTTCTTCCTGATCGGATAAAACATTAGCCATGTCGTTGACCAATCTTGGTGGATTCGGACGCTCCGGAATATCCTGCGCAAAAATGGAAACGGCAAAAACCGAAAGGAATAATATCAGTACTAATTTCTTCATCTTATAAGTTTTTTTCGAACGATATTTCATCCGACAATTCATTTACATCATCGCTCTGGTAAGGAAAGTTAGCTTTCAATTGTTCGCCTGCCATCAAGATTCCTTTTGTCAAACCTGCGGTAAATTCACCTTCTTTAAAATGGGCAAGCATAACTTCCTTTGTTTCGTTCCAGAAATCGGCAGCAACCAATTGATTGATTCCCGAATCGCCAATTATTGCAAATTTACGGTCATAAACAGCCAGATAGAACAATACCCCGTTTCGCATTTCGGTTTCGTTCATTTTGAGTTTTTCGAACACGTAAGCTGCGCGATCAAGTACATCAATTTTGCATTTACCTTCAACGTGTAACCTGATTTCGCCCGAAGTATTCAATTCGGCCTGAGCAATGGCATCGGTTATTTGTTTCTTTTCTTCTGTACTGAAAAAATTTTCGACTGACATTTTTTCTATGAGTTAGTGGTTTCATTGATAACAGAAAGCATAAAAAGCTATTGGCAGCCAGAACCTAGCTGCCAATAATAAGTTACTATTTTTAGAATTTAACCTGAGGCGCTTTTTCGGCGCCCTTTTCAGCTTCGAAGTAGGCTTTCTTTTCGAATCCAAACATTCCGGCGAAAATATTTTTAGGGAACGTGCGGATAAAAGTATTGTAAGTTTGAGCAGTTTGATTGAACTTTTGACGTTCAACAGTTATCCGATTTTCAGTACCTTCCAACTGTGCCTGTAAATCGAGAAACCCTTGATTGGCTTTCAGTTCAGGATATTTTTCAACTACCACCATCAATTTGCTTAATGCCGAAGATAATCCGGACTGTGCATTTTGGAAATTCTGCAAAGATTGAGCATCCAGTTTATCTGGATTAATATTTACAGCCGTTGCTTTTGCACGGGCTTCAATCACCTGAGTCAAGGTTTCTTTTTCAAAATCGGCATAACCTTTTACGGTGCTAACCAAATTTGGAATCAGATCGGAACGACGCTGATAAACGTTTTCAACTTGCGACCACTGGGCGGTCACACCTTCCTGCATGGTTACCATGTTGTTGTATGAGCTTTTTACCGACGAATACGCCAATAAAAGAAGAACAGCAATTACTGCCAGGACAATCCATGTTTTTTTCATCTTATTTTCCTTTAATGTTTAATTTCAAAATTAATAAACCGCTACAATATATGATAAAAGTAAGTTTGACAAATGTTGCAAAACTCCTCGGTTGATACACCGAATTATCGGGGAATGTCGCAATTTTGCCGTTATACCTGCTA
>JBBQXI010000217.1:0-6983 GCA_038209805.1 Bacteroidales bacterium
ATTTATCTTTTGTCTTGGGCAGCAACGAAATTTTCAGGAATCAAACACAGCATCAACGATGTATTTCTTGCCTCAACCGGGGTTTTGCTTCCATTGGGTCTTATGCTTTGGATCGCTTTTGTCATCCCGATGCTCTTTGTCAATGTCACTTTTATTCTTCAATCCATGTCCGATCCTTTTGGCTGGGGTTGGGATTTCTTCGGAACAGCCAATATTCCCTGGCATCAGTTTGTGCCAAGTCTTGTTCCCTGGCTTCAGTCATTGCTTATTTTAATCGGACTTGGTTACAGTTTGCGGAATCTAAAAAAGACATGGTCGACTGAAAATCTGTCAGCAAAAAAGCTTTTTCTGATTATGTTGCCAATGGCTGTTCTAATTGTTACAGTGGCAGTGGTTATGATATTTTTCCATACGAACTAGAAAAATTTCAGGAATTTAACGTGTTGGTTTCATATGCTTTTTTGACCAAACAATAGAATCTTTAAAACTGATCTGAATTTAAATTTTGATATATTTAGCCAACTAAACTTAAGTAGAATGTTCAAGAAAAAGAAAAATATTTTTTTTATTGCCGGACTTGTTATTGTTTTAATTGTTTTGGTTAAAATATTGCCGGAAATTCCTTACCGAAGCAATATTCCTTCACTTCCTGATCTGACAAACGTTTCTGATTCTCTCCGGGTTCAGATTAAAGAGGCATCCTCCAAAGCATATCGTAATCCTTCTTGTGATAATCTGGGAATGCTTGGGATGGTTTATCATTCAAGCACATATTACAAAGAGGCACAAGTGTGCTACGAACTTGCAGTTAAAAGGGACAAAACACAATGGATCTGGAATTATTATTTAGGATCTCTGAATATGGAAATGGGTGAATCGGAGAAAGCCATTGCTAATTTTAAGACCGTTATTAGGCTGAATCCTGATGCTAATCTGGCCTGGTATTATCTTGGTATTGCGTACGAAAACATCGGGGAAAACGATACGGCAGAATTGGCTCTTTTAAATATTGAGTCCCTAAAGGGAGACGACAATAGAGGAAAATCGCCACAGCGGACTGACCATTTTACATTGAATATTTATGCCAGATATCAAATGGCCCGCATATACATGAAGGCCGAAAAATTGGGTTATGCTGAAAATGTTCTTCGGCAAATCCTTTACGAAAATCGCTCGTTTGGAGCGGCATACCGACTTCTCGGAGATATTTACAGCAAAAAGGGAAACAAGGCTTTAAGTGACCAGTTTATTTTACGGGCAAATGATATGATTACCTATAATATCCCTGTTGACAATTTGATGGATAAGTTAACCCTGCTTTCAAAATCTGATCTTTATTTATTGAAACAAATCGATGAGGCCAAAAGAACCATTTATCCGGAGTGGGTTTATAAGCTGATCAGTAATGCATTGCAGGTTATGCCTGAAAATAAATATGTGATTTCGAAAGCGGTTAAGTTTTATGTCGAAATTGGTGCCGCGAAACTGGCGTTTCCGCTTCTTACCAAGCATTTGGATTATTATAAGGATGATGCCAACGAAATCAGCGAGGTGGCCGATTTGTTGGTTAAGAACGGTGCGTATTCTCAATCGCTACCTTATTTTAGTCAGGCCTTAAAGCTCAATCCCGAAGCAACCGATCAAAAATTAAGTCTGGGATTTGCTTCATACAATGCTGGTATGAAAGACAAATCTCTAACTTTCTTAGGTGAACTAATTAATAAGGATAAGAACGATGTCGCGGTAATCTCCCGAAGTATATATGTTTTGCTGACTTTGGGCGAAATTGAAAAGGCAAAAGCTTATTTAACTGAACTTAACGGGACTGCGCTGATGAATCCGAAAGTGCAACAGTGCGCCGGAATGATTGCTGAGCGTGAAGGCAAATCGGATGTCGCACTTACTCAATATGAAAAATCGTTTGGTGGCGATCCTACGGATTTAAACACCATCGAAATGCTTGGAGATATGCTTGTAAAAAAGGAATTGTGGAATCGGGCCATTGGTCATTTCAGAAAAGCGCTGACCTACCATCCTAATGAAGCATTTTTACTGGAAAGGCTGGGAACCTTGTTAATTACTTGTCCTGTTGTTTCGCTTCGAAAAATTGATGAAGGAATAGAATATGCTCAAAGGGCGGTGGACCATAAGTCATGTTCAACCGAGACTGCAATTGCAGCAGGGAACAGCTTAGCTGAGGCTTACACAGCCAAAAAAGATAAAAAAACTGCCATTAGTTATTTGAATATGGTTATTGACTTGGCTCAAAACAGCAATGCCCCAAAAGATTATCAGATAAATCTCCAAAGAAAATTTAAGGAACTTAGTCAATAGCATTAGTCTAATGATTATAAATTTTTAGCAAAATGCTGTTAATGAAGTCCCAAGGGAAATCAAGAGATTAGTGGCTCATGACGTTTGATTTCGGCTAAGTATTAGCTTTTATTCCATCGATTCCTGAAGCAAGGAAAACGATTTCAACTTTGCTCCCTTATCGTATATGTTACTTGAAACCATCAGTTCATCAATGCCAGTTTCAGCAATAAATTGGGATAGCTTATTTCTCAATGTATCGCTGTTGCCAGTAAAAGTGCAAGCCATCATACTATTTACTGCTGAACGCACGGCAGAAATTCTATAGGCTTCCGGTAATTCTCCCGGTGGCTGTATGGGTTTGCGTGAATTGGTGACCAGTCCAAGGAATAACCGGATAAGACTTGTTGACAGAAATTCAGCTTCATCATCAGTCTCTGCGGCAATCACATTGGCACATGCCATTACGTAGGGCTGATTTAACTGTGCTGAGGATTTGAAATTTTTGCGGTAAATATCTATTGCCATCCGGAATTGTGCAGGAGCAAAGTGTGCAGCAAACGCATATGGTAATCCCATTTGAGCAGCCAGGTATGCACTATCGGTACTTGAACCTAAAATCCAAAGAGGTATGTCTAATCCTTCTCCCGGGAATGCACGCACATTCGCTGAACTATTCTCTTCACTGAAATAGGTCTGTAATTGCTTTACATCGTTGGCAAAATCATAGGTAGAGTTCATGTTATTACGTCTCAGTGCCATTGCTGTTAGCTGGTCTGTCCCAGGTGCCCTACCTAAGCCAAGATCAATTCTCCCGGGATATATGGTTTCCAAAGTTCCGAATTGTTCTGCGATCACCAATGGGCTGTGGTTCGGTAACATAATTCCTCCTGAACCAACACGAATCGTGCTTGTTTTGGAGGCAACCTGGCCAATCAATACCGCCGTTGCTGAACTTGCGACAAATTCCATATTGTGATGCTCTGCCATCCAAATACGTTTATATCCCAAAGATTCTGTGTGTATAGCCACTTCAGTTGTTCTTTCAATGGCACTGCGCAGATTTCCTCCTTCAACAACTGTTGCCAATTCCAGAACTGATAAGGGTATTTTATGCATTATTAATGTTTTTAATAGAAAATTTGATCTGTACGATTTGAAATTAATTATTGTCTGTTGTTGTGTTTGGAGATGTAGAACAGTTAAAGGCATGAATAGTTTGGTTTGTCAAATCCGAAACTGTTTTGCGCAGTTCTGAGTTAGGTCAACCATCTAAAAACAAAAGGGAACAACCCTTTCGGATTATTCCCTTTCTATCATTTTTAAACTCCGGATTCCGAACTTCGGACTCCGAACTTTTTTTACTTGCTGTGTTTAATATTCGCCTGAGCAGCTGCCAAACGTGCAATTGGAACGCGGTATGGTGAACAACTTACGTAGTTCATACCTAGTTTGTCGCAGAATTCAACCGAACTTGGTTCGCCGCCATGTTCGCCGCAAATACCAATTTTAAGGTTTGGTTTTGTTGCGCGGCCACGGTTTACTCCAATTTCCATCAGAAGGCCAACACCATTCTGGTCGATCACCTGGAACGGATCTTGTTTCAGGATGCCACGGTTTAGGTAATCAGGCAGGAATTTACCAGCATCGTCGCGCGAATACCCCAAAGTCATCTGGGTTAAATCGTTGGTTCCAAAAGAGAAGAATTCAGCTTCAGCAGCAATGTGGTCGGCAGTTAAGGCCGCACGTGGAATTTCAATCATTGTACCAACCTGATAGTCGATGCGGTCGCCTTTTTCGGCAAATACTTTTTCGGCAGTAGCGCGAATAATTGTGGTCTGGTTAACTAACTCAGCAACCGTTCCAACTAAAGGTACCATAATTTCCGGACGAGCATCGATACCTTTAGCTTTCAAATTCATGGCAGCTTCGATAATGGCACGAGCCTGCATGGCAGTAATTTCGGGATAAGTAATTCCCAAACGACAACCACGGTGCCCCAGCATTGGGTTAAACTCGTGCAGTCCGTCAACTTTTTGTTTGATCTGTTCAACAGAAATGCCCATTTCTTTGGCCATTTCAAGCTGGTTGGCTTCTTCGTGAGGAACAAATTCGTGCAATGGCGGGTCGAGTAAACGAATGGTTACACCGTAACCGGCCATCGCTTCAAAAATACCTTCGAAATCGCTGCGTTGCATCGGTAATAATTTGGCCAAAGCCAGTTCGCGTCCGGCCACATCGTCGGCCAGGATCATTTCGCGCATGGCTTTAATGCGTTCGCCTTCGAAGAACATGTGCTCAGTACGAGTCAGTCCGATACCTTGCGCGCCAAAATTGCGGGCAATCTGTGCATCTTTTGGAGTGTCGGCATTGGTGCGCACAGCCATGCGTTTATATTTATCGGCAATGGTCATTAATTCGCCAAAGTAACCGCTCAATTCAGGATCGATGGTTGCAATTTTACCTTCATACACTTCGCCGCTAGTTCCGTTCAGCGAGATGAAATCACCTTCGTTAAATGTTTTTCCATCAACGGTCATCGTGCGCAGTTTGTAGTCGATTTGCAAAGCACCTGCACCTGAAACGCAGCATTTACCCATTCCACGTGCAACAACAGCAGCATGAGAAGTCATACCACCACGGGCAGTTAAAATACCTTTCGCCACGTTCATACCACGAAGGTCTTCAGGCGAAGTTTCGATACGAACCAAAACTACGTTTTTACCTTGAGCTACCCATTCTTCGGCCTCGTCGGCAAAAAATACGATTTGGCCAGTTGCAGCTCCCGGAGAAGCAGGTAACCCTTTAGCCAGAACCCGAGCGGCTTTGATGGCTTTTTTATCGAAAACCGGGTGAAGTAATTCGTCCAATTTATTAGGCTCAACACGTAGTAACGCGGTCTTTTCATCAATCAGGCCTTCTTTCAGCATGTCAATGGCTATTTGCACCATAGCAGCACCGGTACGTTTTCCGCCGCGGGTTTGCAGCATCCACATTTTACCTTCCTGAATGGTGAATTCCATATCCTGCATATCTTTGAAGTAGACTTCAAGCTTATTCTGAATTTCGAATAAATCCTTGTACATAGCCGGCATTGCTTCTTCGAGTGATGGATATTTTGCTGCGCGGTCAGCTTCAGAAACTCCGGCCAATAAAGCCCATCGCATCGAACCTTCTTTGGTAATTTGCTGTGGAGTGCGGATACCAGCCACAACGTCTTCACCCTGTGCATTAATCAGGTATTCTCCATTGAATAGGTTTTCACCGGTTCCGGCATCGCGGCTAAAGCAAACACCCGTTCCTGAAGTCAAACCCATGTTTCCGAATACCATCGCCTGAACGTTAACTGCAGTTCCCCATTCTTCAGGAATCTGGTTTAACTGACGGTAATAAATGGCTCGGTCGTTCATCCAGCTGTTGAATACTGCACAAACAGCACCCCAAAGTTGTTCGTATGAACTTTCAGGAAAATCGTGACCTGTTTTGGCTTTTACAGCGGCTTTAAATTTAGTAACCAACTCTTTGAGTGCTTCAACTGAAAGCTCATTGTCGTTGATCACATTTTCATGATGCTTAACTTCTTCCAGAATTTCTTCGAACGGATCGATATCAGTTTTTGATGTTGGTTTCATGTCGAGAACTACATCGCCATACATTTGAACAAAACGGCGGTAGCTATCCCAAACAAAACGTGGATTGCCGGTTTTTTTTGCCATGCCTTCCACCACAGTGTCGTTTAATCCGAGGTTTAGAATGGTATCCATCATTCCGGGCATTGAGGCACGTGCACCCGAACGAACTGAAACTAAAAGCGGATTGGTGGAATCACCAAACTTGCCGCCGGTTTGAGCTTCTACTTGCGAGATTGCTGCTTCAACATCAGCCTTGATAAGTTCGACCACGTGGTCACGACCCAATTTATTGTAAAGGGTACAAACATCAGTAGTGATAGTGAATCCGGGAGGAACAGGAACGCCAATGAGGTTCATTTCTGCAAGGTTTGCACCTTTACCTCCGAGTAAATTCTTCATATCAGCTTTTCCTTCAGCTGCACCATTTCCAAACGTGTAAACGTACTTTGTCATAGAGTGTTAGTTTATAAATTATTGATATGTTGTCAGTTATTTTTATTTAGGTGTATTGTCGATGGTCAAATCTCACGCATTTAAATCCATTGTTATTATTACTTATTAAAATTTGAATCCCAAAATCAAACGAACAAGTGTCAGTTTTGTTTTCGATTTCTGAGTGGTGCAAATATATATATTCGTTTATCAAGCTAAAAGCACTTTCTTAACTTTAATTTAATGTTGATGGGTTTTTATTCGTATAGTTTAGAAATTCAGCAATTCAAGTAGATCACTTATTCGAAGAATTAATTGAATCCTTTTGTCGATGCATTTCGATTGATAAAAACCTATAAATTCCCTTTTCTCATTTCTCTGTTCAAGAATTTCATCCGATTGTATTTGCTGAAAATCTTAACATTACTTAACGATCGTTTATACATCTTAACTGAACGATAATTTATCTTTGTTGTGTAGTTAGATACAAGTTGTAATACAGAATAGGTTTTTTTCATAGAAATAGGTAAGGTTAGGTTGAAAAGGATGGTTGGGGCCATCCTTTTTTTTTTATTTAAAATTTGCGATACTGAATGGCAAGCTTTA
>JBBQXI010000218.1:0-6961 GCA_038209805.1 Bacteroidales bacterium
GATGTGATTGCCCGTACCATTATATCGCCAAATGAATTACCGATTGGTGTGATCACCGGAATAGTTGGTGGAATTGCATTTTTGCTGATGATCAGTCGTTCGTCGTACCGTTCACTCAATAAAAACCGATGAGCAATATCCTGAACATACAAAACCTGTGTTGTGGGTATCCTAAATTTCAATTGTCGGATATTAACATCGACATTCCAAAAGGTTCATTCGCCGGAATTATCGGACCAAACGGTTCGGGAAAAACTACGCTTTTCCGAGCTATAACCGGAACGCTTGGCCTGAAATCAGGAAAAATATTGCTTTCGGATAAAAACCTGAAGTCATTTTCATTGCGCGATCGGGCGCAAAACATTGCCATTGTTAGTCAGTTTATCGAAGCTGGCGACATGACTGTAGAAGATTATGTGCTGATGGGGCGTATTCCGTACCACAGCCGGTTCAATTTTTTTGAAACCGACGACGATTTTGAGATTGCCCGCAAATACATGGAAATGACTGATACCTGGCGTTTCAAGGATCAACTGATGTCGGAGCTGAGCGGCGGAGAGCAGCAGTTGGCCGGGATAGCCCGAGCCTTAACACAGCAGCCACAACTGCTTTTGCTCGACGAACCAACCTCACACCTCGACATCACGCATCAGGTTCACATCCTGAACGTGTTGCAGCAGCTCAACCAGGATATGGGACTTTCTGTGTTGATGGTCATTCATGACCTGAATCTGGCTTCGGAATATTGCGACAGGCTGATTCTGGTTAATCAGGGTAAAATACATACTCAAGGCACTCCTGAAGAGGTGCTGACTTTCCAAAATATCGAAGACGTTTATCAAACCGTAGTTGTTACTCAAAACAACCCGCTTTCGGGCAAACCTGCCATTTTTCTGGCATCGCAAAAGGTTCTGAAAGAAATTCAGGAGAAATTGGCTGGCAATCAGAAAATATGATTTTGTGACCGAGCTTTGCTTCAAAAGCCGTAAATTCACCAAACTTTAAAACTCACCCGATGAATCCTTTGATTGATAACTTTGTGAGCTCAAAACGTATCGCAGTGGTTGGTATGTCCCGTTCAGGTAAGAAATTTGGCAACATGGCTGCGAAAGAGTTGAAGACAAAAGGTTATGAAATTTTTCCGATTCACCCCGAAGCCCAGGAAATTGAAGGAATGAACTGTTTCCCAAACCTTAAAAGTTTAAGTGGAAGGGTCGATGGTGTATGGATTTCCATTCCGCCCAAGAATGTTTCGTCGGTTTTGGAAGAAGCCGCTCTTATTGGCCTGAAAAATATTTGGTTGCAACAAGGTGCCTGGTCAAAAGAAGTTCAACAGACGATTGACCAATTGAACCTGTCGGTTGTCTCTAAAAAGTGCATCCTGATGTATGCTCCGCCAGTGAAGTCGGTTCATAAATTTCACCGGACAATTGTTGGTATTTTTGGTAAGTTGTAACTCATTTCTAGATTCAGGATTAATGGCTGATATTAAGATTCCTATAACAAAATTGTACAATGGAGTAGGGATGCCCTGGCTTGGTCTTGGTGTTCACAGGGCTGGCGCTGGTTCTGAGGTTGTGGCAGCTATACAATGTGCGCTTCAGGCGGGCTACCGAAGTATTGATACTGCAACCTACTATCAAAACGAACACCGTGTTGGTGAGGCCATCGCCGATAGCGGCATTCCGCGCGAAGATATTTTCCTGACAACTAAAGTCTGGAACACAGATCAGGGATATCATTCGACAATAAAAGCTTTTGAGGCCAGTCTCGAAAAACTACAAACCAGTTACCTCGATCTTTATCTGATTCATTGGCCGCAGAATAATCTTACTTTCGAAACCTGGAAAGCGATGGAAGAGCTATACGAAAAAGGTATAATCCGTGCTATTGGTGTATGTAATTTTCTCATTCCACATTTGAAACGGCTCATGGAAAATTCGCGAATAAAGCCGATGGTTAACCAATTTGAATTTCATCCGGAGTTGGTTCAGCCCGAATTACTTCAATTTTGCAAAGACAATCGGATTCAGCCTGAAGCCTGGCGGCCAATTATGAAAGGTAGGGTGAATGAAATTGAATTCCTTCAGGAATTATCAGATAAATATCAGAAATCGCCTGTTCAAATTGTTTTGAGGTGGGACATTCAGAAAGGAGTGGTGACCATTCCCAAATCGGTTACACCTGAGCGAATTATTAGCAATGCCGACATTTTCGATTTTGAGCTTTCGGCTGATGATGTGACCCGAATAGATAAATTGGATAAAAATGCAAGGCTGGGTGAAGATCCAAACGCCCATCATTTCTGATCAGGACTGGATATTCCATAAAGTTATCAGCCAAACACTCTATTTATCAATAGATATTACAAAACGATTAATTTTTTAATTAAATTGCAATCTTAGTTTCTTTATTGAACTATAACTGAATGCTACGGAATTTATTTCAATACTTTTACGCGATTTTTAAAAATGGATTGAACGAATGTTGTTTGCCAACTAAAAAAAGAACAAACCATTTGATTTGCACTGATTCTATTGATTTGTAAAATCATAAACAAATAACTATTTCATGAGTATTTACATTTTCTTTTTAGTAGTACTTTTTATTTTGGCTATTTCCGACCTGACTGTTGGAGTCGCCAATGACGCTGTGAATTTTCTGAATTCGGCTATTGGCTCAAAAGTAGCATCGCGCCGTGTTATTATGATTGTAGCCAGTGTTGGAATTATGGTAGGGGCACTTTTTGCCAATGGAATGATGGAAGTTGCGCGTAAAGGATTATTCTATCCACAGTATTACCTGTTTACTGAAATCATCATTATCTATATGGCAGTCATGTTTACTGATGTGCTGTTACTTGATTTCTTTAACACCTTCGGATTACCAACATCTACAACAGTTTCGTTGGTTTTTGGCTTGCTTGGTGCTGCCATTGGAATGGCATTTATAAAAGTTGGTGAAGGTACCACAATTATGGTCGATGGAGTTCAAAAGATTGCAGAGATAAGTGATTTCATTAATTCAACAAAAGCGCTCACGATTATATCGAGTATTCTTTTATCAGTAGTTTTTTCATTTGTTTTTGGTATTGCCATCCAATGGCTTAGCCGATTATTGTTTACTTTCAATATTGAAAAGACTATTAAATATTACGGCTCATTATGGGGCGGGTTAGCTATTTCGGCTATCACTTATTTTATCCTAATAAAGGGTGTGAAAGATGCCTCATTTATGACTGCAGAAATGTATGCCATGATCAAGGAGAATACACTTGTAATTCTGGGACTAAGTTTTGCTTTTTGGGCATTCTTTCTTCAATTGCTGACTTGGATTCTTAAAGTTAATCCATTGAAAGTTGTGGTAATGGTTGGCACTTTTGCATTGGCAATGGCTTTCGCAGGAAACGATTTGGTGAATTTTGTGGGCGTTCCACTTGCAGGACTTGAATCTTTTAAGATATTTTCAGCAAATGGTGGAAACGATCTTCTGATGGGGAAATTACTTGGCGATATAAAAACACCCTCTTATTTTTTGATTATCGCGGGTGTCATCATGTTATTCGTTCTTTGGTTTTCGAAAAAAGCGCAGACAGTTATTGAAACTTCACTGAGCCTGAGTCGTCAGGATGAAGGTACTGAACGATTTGGTTCATCTGCCTTTTCAAGGGTTTTGGTTCGTCGGGTAGTTAATACGGGTACATTTTTCGGTCAGGTAATTCCTCAACCTATCATTAATAAGATTAGTAGCCGTTTCGATACCACTAAAATGGATGAAAGATCAAAAAAGGATCCCAATCCGCCAATGTTCGACATGGTGCGAGCTTCAGTAAACATGATGGTTGCATCGATCCTGATTGCAATTGGTACCTCATACAAATTACCGCTTTCAACCACTTATGTGACTTTTATGGTAGCGATGAGTACTTCGCTTGTTGATGGCGCCTGGGGTCGCGACAGTGCAGTATACCGCATTACTGGTGTGTTTACTGTTGTTGGTGGTTGGTTTATTACCGGACTTGCTGCTTTTTCAGTTGCTTTCTTTCTCTCTTTATTTATGGGTTGGGCCCAGGTTTTCGGTGTAATTGCAATCTTAACATTTGGCATTCTTGCATTTTACAGGACTCATTTATTACACAAAAAACGTGAAGAAAGCTTTGACGCTAAAACGGAAGAGAATGTTGTTATTCCAACCGTAAGCAAAATGTTTGAAACCACGAATAAGGGGATTGAAAAAAACCTGAATTTAATGAGCGATATTTTCAGTAAGACTGTTAAAGGACTTATTGATGAAGACCGAAAAGAACTAAAGAAAGAACTGAAGATTTCGGTTGAGATGGAGCAGAAACTCATCAATAAAAAGAGCAAAATTCATCAGACAATTAATTCAATGCCACCTGATTCGGTTGAGGCAAGCTATTTTTACATATTAACTCTGGATTACCTAAAAGAATTGGCACATACGGTTAATTATATGGTTGAGCCTATTTTTAATCATGTCGACAACAATCATAAGCCAATTCTTGCCTCACAAGCCGATGAACTTACTCAGATTGCGGTAGAATTATCTGTATTTACCCAGAAGATTATCGAAAAGCTAAATGTCAATAGCGACGACAAACTGGAAGAAATTTATGCTGAACAATTGAGAGTTATTGCTGTGGTCAGGGAAGTTCGAAGAAATCTGATCAAATCGATAAAGAAAAATGATGTAAGTACAAAAAACAGCATGCTTCTTTTAAATATTTTGAGTGGAGCCCGAAACATTCTGAATTATTCAATTAACCTGATGAAAATTCAGAGTGATTTTGCCAATATCATGAAGAATTAAAACAATACTCGTCCTGAAATAGATAATATATGTTGTGTATAAACTCTATTTCAGGACGAGACATATCCATTGTGAGCCAGGCTTCCCCCAAATGTGAATCTGCGTATTTAGCCTGAAATTTCGGTATCTTGACAATGTCAAATTTAAGAATATGCACACAAAAAGGTATTTACTTCTTTTGTTCCTTCTTTCATTTTTCCTGAATAATGGAAATGGTTATGCTCAAAGCAAAAACCCCTACGGACTTAAAATTATCTCTACGGAAGAGGAATACCGGAAGTGCGTTAGTCAGGATACTGATCAGGAACTAGTTGATATTCAAAAGTTCGTTCCTGATATTGTTCTTGATATCCGGTATGCGACTAGTCATAACTTTACTGGTCAAGCTGTTTATCCTTCCGCCAGAGCGTTTGCCCGGAAACCCGTTGTTATGCAGCTAAAAGCCATTCAGGAAGAACTGAAAAGCAAAAAGCTTGGCCTAAAGATATATGATGCGTATCGCCCATATGCCATCACCGTTAAGTTTTACGAAGTTTATCCCGACTCAACTTTTGTTGCCAACCCACGCAAAGGTTCGCGGCATAACCGGGGCGCTGCTATCGATTTGACGCTAGTCGACCTCAAAACCGGAAACGAACTTGAAATGACCAGTCAGTTTGATGACTTCTCCGAAAAAGCCATTCCCAATTATCAAGGAGGAACAGCCATTCAAAAAGCCAATCGGAAACTACTCATTGAAACGATGACCAAACATGGATTTACCGTTTATTCGTCGGAATGGTGGCACTACGACTTCAACGACTGGCAAAAATTCGGGTTAATGGATCTCTCTTTTGAGCAACTTGATGCTATTCACTAACTCATATTCTATTCATCAACGCTTTCGCGGGATTCATCGTTCCTCTTCAATCAGCTTATACCCAATTCCACGCACATTCAGGATACAAATCGATGGATCTTTGGCTAATTTCTGACGAAGTTTGGTGTTCCAATTCGTGGTTCAAGGTAATATCAGGATGGTAAAAATGATGATCGAAGTTGCCACGATATCTACCATTTGGATCAATACCTGCCTATTCGGATTTTTAATGAACAAACAGTTTTTAAACTAAAAAGAAAATGGGAAAGCGCTGAAAGACAAAAAAGTAGAGGTTGACGACAGCAGGTTTAAACGGATGCAGTGATTTTATTTGACTTTACGCAATAGTTAACCTTAGCCACTCTTTTTGGTCTTTGTTCTTTTTCATCCAATTGATCGTTTACTTTTGAAGCTCAAAACACAATTTTATGAGCGATCGAATACCGGCATTTGAGCTTTCAAAACGAATGGATTCGTTTTGCCAAATCATGGATCAACAGTGCCCCGATTGGAGAATGGCTGTTATTTTCAGTAAAATTAACCTGCTGTATTTCACGGGTTCAATGCCCGAGGGAATGTTGGTGATTGAGCGTGAAAACGGCGCTGCTTTGTGGGTGCGACGGAGCTATGAACGGACGGTAAGCGAATCGGAATTTCAGGATATCAGAAAGATGGACAGTTATCGAGATGCGGCGCAGTCATATCCTCAACTTTCAGCCGAAGTTTACCTCGAAACGGAATTTGTGCCGTTGGCTATGTTCCTGCGGTTTCAGAAGCATTTTTCGTTTTCATCGTATAAATCGCTCGATTTTCAGATTGCACAAACGCGTTCGGTAAAAAGCTTGTGGGAGCTGAGTTTTATGGAAAAAGCCGGGGCCATTCATCAGCGGGTTTCCGAAGAACTTGTTCCCGGATTGTTGCGCGAAGGAATGACTGAGGCTGACCTTGCAGGCGAATTGTATCAGGTAATGGTAAGGGAAGGACATCAGGGTGTAGCCCGTTTTGCAATGTTCGACACCGAGATGATTGTTGCCCAACTTGGTTTTGGCGAGAGTTCGTTACACCCAACCAATTTCGACGGACCCGGCGGAAATCGTGGGCTAAATGCAGCAGTTCCTACCCTGGGTAGTCGCCAACGCAAATTGCGCAAAGGCGACCTTGTTTTTGTTGATATGGGACTTGGTGTAAATGGATACCATTCCGATAAAACCATGACCTATATGTTTGGACAAGCGTTGCCCGATGAGGTAATTGCCATCCATCGGAAGTGTG
>JBBQXI010000219.1:0-6892 GCA_038209805.1 Bacteroidales bacterium
CCATACAATATCAAGTTGATGTGACACTAGTTTTTAAACAACTCCAGACTAAACTGTTCCTGATAGGTTTTATCCAAAAATCGATCAACCCAATTGTAGAACGATTGTATATTTTGAGAGGTGCAATCCTTTTTCTCCAGATCCGATTCTTTTTCGAATATCATCGACTCAATGGGTTGCAGCAACTGCACATATCCGGTCTTTTCCTTGTTAAAAATGACCGACAGATTGATGTAATTATTCATCCGATCATAGGTTACCGGGAAACATTCTTCTTTAAACTTCAAGGCTGCCGAACAAATTGGCGATTTAAACTGATCGTTCATTGTCACTGCCTTGGGCAAATTTTCGCCTCCTGCAATCCAAACTGGTATGGCGACTGATGTCAGCGGAAATCCCAATACTGTCCACATCATGGCCTGATCAACATGTTCCTTATCTTTTGCCCCAACAATGCAGATGGCTGCCGAAGTGATAACCCTTGGAATGTAATCGATGAAAAACTTAAATTCAGGAACATCCCTTTTTGCAGGAAGTTCGGCCCACAAATCGGTTTTGGTTAAAGAGTGGGTGAGATTACGCGACAGGTGATTAAACAAAAACGAAGGTGTCAGTTTTTTATCGGCGGCAGCCTGATTTAGAACTCCTTCGGCAGTGTGATAACGGCAGAAGCCAAAACCTTTGGTCAGATCGGCTCGCATCGAATGATTGGTGCGGATCAGAAGTCCGTTCGGCGCAATTGCCGGATCGTTGGCATCGTATTTTTTGAAATCGCGGTTACCCGTTTCGTAATAAGCGGCACCACCCGAAGCGTCAATAACGCCAAAATTAGCATCAACGCCCATTGGCCTTGGCAGCGTTTCGAGTAATTTCTCAAAGTCTAACAACGATTGACAGGTTTGCAGAGCCAGCTTCATTACCACTCCTTCCTGATCCATAAATTTGGTGGTATCGCCCAGGTTATTGTTGTAAGCTGCGGTATTGATGATCGCGAATCCGGTTTCATTGTATCCTCCCCAAATCGCTTTATTCCAATCTTTCGTGCCGTCAACCAGCCCAATGCATTTGTATTTGCCATCGGTAAAATAGGCCAGCGAATTTTGCATCTGGTCGGTATCACGGTTCTTAAAAAGCATTGGCCTGCCATCAGCAGTATATTTTCCTGAAATAAGGAATGTTGTACATGCCAATGTTTGAACGCCGAACATCAGGAGAAATCCTGCAATACATACGAATGTTAACTTCTTATCCATTTGAAAATATTTTAGATCGTTGTGGAGTACCTACAAAAGTGCGATTTTTATCTATTCAATTCCCCTTCAAAAGTATAATAACAATTGACCCAACAATCATAATGGCTGTGCCGATTAACTTTTTACGGATACCCAGTTCTTTAAAAATCCGGTGACCGAGCAATACGCTAACAATCGTCGAAAGTTGAAAAAGCGACAACGCATATCCAACCGGCATATGATCGAACGTGTAATTGGTGGTAAACTGCATGGTTCCAACGCAAACGACTAAAAGTGCATATTTACTTACATGCGATCTATCTACTTTTTTAAGTTCCGTTTTTAAATCGAGCCGGTACACGAACAGAAGAAGAAATGAAAAGATAGCGCCAAACCAGCACCAACTCACAAAAGCCAATATTGGGGAGGAAACAAGAATTATTTTCTTAATAAAAACGGCTTCGATAGCTGTCAATATCATCGCCCAAATGCGGAACTGAATTTCACTTTTCTTCAGGATAGCCCACGAGAATCGTTCTTCGGTAGTATCTAAAACGAAATAACTTCCAGATATAATTAATGCAATACCGAGAATTCCCCAGAAATTAGGTATTTCTTTCAGCAAAAAAATGCCGACAATTATTCCGACAACCGATTTATACGAGTTAACAGGACCAAGTACAGAAAGATCGCCCTTTTGCAGTGCCTTCACCAGGAAACCATTGCCCAGTGCGCCTGCAATTCCGCCCAAGACCGAATAAAACCAAAACTGCGGAGGTAACTCGTGCCAATGAATGGTTAGCACGATAAAAATGCAGAAGAAAGAGAGTAGGAGGTAAGTTAGGAAATTGATCAGTAGAGGATGATTCTTTTTCGCCGTGAGTTGCTTTTGAAATACGTTCGCAAACGGATTGGATAGTATCCGTAGTAAAACAGCTCCTGTGGTTAATAAAGTCTCAATCATTTATTTCGATTTGATCGCCAACTATTTTTGTTTTGCATCAGCATTCAAAAGTACATCATTCTCTAAAGCGTCAATCATTTCATCGGCTGAAGTAACTACTTTGCGTATGATGCCATTCCTGTCAATGATGATGTGAGTTGGATATTCCTTTACATCTAAATCATAGAACACAAATTGCTTTTGATCAGGAACAACGGCATATCGAAAAGGATTCTTCCTTAGAAAGGGTTCTAATTTTTCCTTTGAATCAAATGCCAGACCGATAAAGACAACATCACTGCGATTTTTATATTTCTCCACGAGTTCACTTAGCCTGAGAAATTCTTCGATACAAGGAGCACAGGCAATAAACCAACATTTCAGTACAACGATTTTTCCCTTTGTATTCTCGGTGGTATATTCAACACCGTTCAAATCCTGAAAGTTAAATTTTGGAAATACAGTTCCTTCTAGCCTGAAGTTTTTAGATGCCTCTTCAGCAATGCTCTTTACCACATCAGGTATCGACTTGTCGGATGTCTGATTGAGCTGAAAAAGCTTGTAATAAGTACTATCCGTAGAAGTTAACTTTAAAGGAATGAAATCTCCGGTAATCAAATTTTTCAGGAAAAGATCTTTGCTGATCCGATGCGACGAATGATCAAGGGCTATAAAATTCGATGATAAAACAATGTTCTTGTTATGGTAAATCCACCACTTCGACTGGCTTTTCTGAATGCTTTCAAAATCAACATTGGGTTGACCATAATTCGGTTTCTTTGAACACGAAAGGATAGAAATCAGAACAACCGACAATGCAAGTAAAATGTATTTCTTCATAAGCAAGGAATAAGAAAATAATGCAGTACAATATCCGAAACTATTTAAATTTTCTCCGGAAGGAGATAAATGTTAATAGAAAGGGCCCATCATTAAAACAGATTTCCCGTATGGAATTAATATCTTATCGGTTAATGTCCTAACGGACAATAGATTTCACCGTTGCTTTCTCTAGTGATATTTATGCCTGATGGGAACAAAAAAAGATTTAGATAGCTCCAATCGACTGCAATTTAGCTTCCAGTTGGCTCGAACTTTCAAAGTGAATTGCAATTAAACCAATCTCTTCGGCTACTTTAATGTTTTTCAGGTTATCATCGATAAAAATGGTGAGCTCCGCATTCAGATGATATCGGTCGAGCAATAAGTGGTATAACTTTTTATCAGGCTTAATCAATTTTTCGTCACCGGATACTACAATTCCATCGAATTCTTTAAAGAATGAAAACCGTTCGTAGGCAATCGATATGGTTTTAGCCGACCAATTTGTTAAACCGAAGATTTTGTATTTCGTTTTCAACTGATACAACAGCGAAACCGTTTCGGGAATGTCGCCGTGAAGCATCACTTCCCATTGGTCGTAATAAAGCTGTATCAACGAATGATATTCAGGAAACTTCGCCTGTAACAAACGAGTACCTTCAGCTAATGAACGACCCCGGTCTTGCTCCAAATTCCATTCGTCGGTACAAATAAAATCGAGGAAATGCTCCATTTCGCTTTCATCCTGAAAATAATCACGGTAAAGGTATCTGGGATTCCAATCGACCAATACACCGCCGAAATCAAAAATTATATTTTCTATTGCCATATGCTCTAATATTTACCACATATACACTTAGCCCATCGTTTTCCATAACTATTTTTCTATGCGATTTCATTTCTCACTAGTGTTGTGTTAACGAGCTTATGACGGATCGTCATGCCGAACGTTCGACTGAGCTCACGTCGAAGGCTTGTTTCGGTATCTCATAATAGCATGAGACCCTGAAACCCCGCCTGACAAGCGAGCGGGCAGGAAGTTCAGGGTGACTGGCGCTTGACAAAGCCAAGCTAACACAACACTAAATTTATTCTACTAACGGATACCTTACGGTTCGGCAACTTGCCCGATTTGCATATCCACAGCCGTTTTATCCAATTGCTTCGAGAGTGTTATCGCTTCTGCAATTATCGATTCAGGATAATCGTTGATTTGTAGAATTCGGATCGCATTCCGGTTTTTCAGTTTTCCATCCTTTAACTTATAATCAAAATCAACTGTTTTGTGGTCTACTTTTTCACTGAAGTGATACAGCTCATATTCGTCTTTCAACAAATCGGCCAGCTCAATGTCATGTGTCGATACAAAAACAATGTTATCGTCTTTCGTTAAGGCCGAAAGTACTGCTTTTCCTGCCGAAATCCGTTCGACGGTGTTGGTTCCTTTAAATATTTCGTCGAGCAAAAACAGGTTCGGAATCGGACCGAAACTATTGTCAACCATTTCCTTGATGGTTAAAACTTCTTCGAAATAATAGCTTTTATCATTCAGCAAATCGTCGCTGATCCGGATGGCCGAGAATACCCTCAATCGAGGCAACGAAAAACGATCGGCGAAACAAGTATTCAGCGTCAATGCTGTGATTGCATTAATTCCGATGGTACGGATAAACGATGTTTTGCCCGACATGTTTGATCCGGTCAGCAGGATCGATTTGTCCTCAACTGTAATGCTATTCTTTACGCATTCACGAATTAAAGGGTGATATGCTTTTTCAGCAGTGATGTGTTTTTGATCTTCAAGCATTGCGGGAATGCAGTACTTTTCAAGGCCATGCCTGAACGATGCAATTGAGATCAAAGTATCAATTTGCCCGACAAACTCATATACAGTTTCAATTTCCTTTCGTTTGTTTTCCAATCGTTTAAGTACTCCAAACAAAAGTAATGGTTCAATTAGAAATGCTATTTTAAAAATCTCCAGAATCCCCCAGAAAAGCGCCTGCATATCGCTCTGAAGTTTCACTTCGAGGTTGAAAAATGACATCCGGTTCCTTACCTGATCAAGAATGTCGGTCGATTGCTGAAGGTTTGGATTGATTTCTTTGAGCGCATCATTTTTGAACAGTTCCTTGGCCACTTTACTTAACTTGAGCAATTGAGGCAAAGAGGCTAGATATTCGAACAGGTTTTTCTTATTCCAATAATGAACGCCCATATTAATCACAAAAACTCCCAGAAAGACGAAAATCATAGCGGGATTAAAGAGCATCATGACCAACGACAACAAGCTGGTAAAGGCCAGAAGACGAACGATATAAAACCATTTGGGTTGTTTCAGCTGTTCTTCCTGAAAAAGAGAGGTGATGTAAAAGGCTTCGCGATCGTTCAATCGGGCCAGCTCACTTTGAATATTGACCCGGAAATCCGGATCACGAGTGAACTTATCGATTAATGATTCAAAACCTGTGATTTCATTCGAATGAGCGGGAATCGTTCGCAGCCGGTTATATAGAAATTGCTGCCCAATCTTTGAATTGGTGCGGTCGATAAATAGGTATAATTCCTGAAAATCCAGATCATTACACGTTTTATCCGACAAAACCTGAAAAGCTCCGGAATGATCCTTTTTTCGGAAATAACTTTCGATCTGCTCCATATCGAAGGATTCGTTCTTCAGTTTACCGAATGAATGGAGTAACTTTTCGCGGACTTTTTTAGTTCGAAAATTTGTCATTGTTGTAAGGTATGGTCACTTTACGGTCAAGTTAACCGGACCGTATCCGATTGAAAATTGCTTTCCGACAATTGGTCTATATTTTTTGATAAATATAAATAACTTATCAACGATCAGGCTTGAATGGGTGTTTTATTTTTGTCAACCGGTTGATAGTTAATTCAAACTTCATTTTTAAATGCTTAAGTCAATCGGAAGTGCAGTTTTACAGCATGAAGAAAACAAGTAAATATGGGATAAATGGCTTTGCTATCTAAACACAACCCATTACTGTAGCTTCCTACGCTAGCGGTAATTTTATCAAAAAGCCGTTTCGAGATTTTGAATTTATACCAATAATTGGTATTTTTGAAAAAAAACATCTACAATGGCAAAGAATACATCAATACTACTTGGAGAATATTTCGAGAACTTTGTTAATGAAAAAATCTCTACTGGAAAGTTTTCGTCTGTTAGTGAGGTTATTAGAACAGCTCTTCGTCTTTTGGAGAATGAGGAGAATAGATATAAAGCTCTAATTAATGAGCTTGAAGTTGGAGAGAAGAGTGGATTTATACAAGACTTTGACAGAACCGAAAATCTTAAAAATCTTCATGCTAAACACTTGAAGAAATGAGATACTCCATTAGCGAGAAAGCAAATCAAGACATCGAAAAGATATGGTTGTACACATTTGAAAACTGGTCGCTTGAACAAGCGGATAGATACTACAATCTAATTTTAGACGAAATCGAATTTATATCTGAGAACTTTGAAAGTGGAAAATCCGTTGACTATATTAAAAAAGGATATAGATCATCAATTGTGAAGTCGCATATTATTTTCTATAAGAAATCCAGAAGAAATATTGTTGAAATAATAAGAGTTTTACACCAGAGAATGGACATTGAAAACCGATTAGGCGAATAAAAAACTACACACAACTTCAGCTCCCGTCTGCGTCAGCAGTGGTTCTCTCTGTGGGCATCTTTCGGCTTGACAGGAATTGAAGATCGGCGCTAGCTAAATCGCCCACAATCCCGCCCTGCGTGTAGTGTGCCGAGAAGCAGAACATCGGTAGAATTTTAAGTTCTGCATGCTGTAATTGAGATGGTGGAGACCAGTTGTAAGGTTGACCCACCGCTTTCGCTGTACAGGCAGAGGAAGCAAACCGCCTAA
>JBBQXI010000220.1:0-6878 GCA_038209805.1 Bacteroidales bacterium
CTTTATATGCCTACCCATCAAAGACATCCCGAGAATCTTCAGGATAGCATTCTTTTTAAAAATCTTGTACAGCAACTGGAGGATTCGCTGATGCAGAAATATTCAGCTGCTGAAGTGCAAAAATATCTTGAACCTGTAAAAGCGCTTGTTAACGACAATGATGTTTGGAATCACACATTGAACGGACTCGCTGTTTTTAGTGCAAAAGGATTGTTTAAGGTTGTTGGATTGCATAAATCGGTGGAGGAATTGGCCATCGTGGCAGACAGTTTCCATACCAAACCACTTCGGCAATATTTACAATCGGGAGACAACTTTCATGTTTTGGGTTTAACCCTTAATGATATCCGTCTTTTCGAGGGCAACCGTCATTCACTTTTTGAAGTTGAACTCACTGCTGATATTCCGAAAACCATAACAGAAGCACTTGGTGATAAATTGACCGACAAGCATACAACTGTTGCAAGTTATGGTGGCACCACAGGTGAAAGTTCACCCATGCACCACGGTCATGGCGGTAAAAATGAGGAATCTAAAAAAGACGCTGAAAGGTTTTTCCGTTTGGTTGCGGCTACAATTTACGAACGCTATTCTAAACCTTCAGGCTGGCCACTTATTCTTGCCGCATTGCCGGAGCATCACAGCCTTTTTCATAAGGTAAACAAAAATCCTATGTTGTTATCGAAAGGAATTTCCATAAATCCTTCGTCCGTTTCTCCGGAAAAACTGGCAAATATGGCCTGGGAAACAATGGAACCCGAATATAACCTGAAACTTGACAACCTGGTTGCTCAGTTTGAACAGGAAAGGGCAAATGGCAAAGGCAGTGACGACTACAAAGAAGTAGCTGTAGCGGCAGTTGAAGGACGGGTTGACACGCTCATTGTTGAAGCCGACCGGATTATTGCAGTCAGGATAACTAATCTTGTCACAGGGCATACGCAGAAAAAAGATTTGACAAATCCGAAAGTAGATGACCTTCTGGATGATTTGGGTGAACTGGTCACAAAAATGGGTGGATTGGTGATGGTTCTCCCAACCGATAAAATGCCTTCTGATACAGGGCTGGCAGCAATATTTCGATATTAATTTATCAAATAGAAAATGTGGTTTTCCAAATCAATAGAAGATGTTCTTAAAGAAATAAATGTCGATGCATTGTCCGGGCTTTCAGAAGTGGAAGCAAAAGTCAGACTTGAAAAATACGGTGCGAATAAATTGCTTTCGAAAAAGAAAAAGAACATCTTCCAACTGTTTGTTGCCCAGCTTCAGGAGTGGCTTATTTATATTTTATTTGCCGCAGTGGTCATCACCTTGTTTATGGGTGAGTATATCGATGCCACCATTATCATCTTGGTCATAATCACGAATGCTGTTCTTGGCGTAATACAGGAAGTGAAAGCAGGAAAGGCCATTGAGGCGCTTCAAAAAATGTCGTTTCCAAAGGCGCTTGTCCGCCGAAATGGCGAGGTAAAAGAGGTGAATTCGCATCAGATTGTTCCTGGCGATATTCTAATTCTTGATGCCGGACGTTTCATCTCCGCAGATATTCGTTTAATTGAGTCTGCAAATCTTCAGATAGAAGAATCGGCGCTCACCGGCGAGTCTATTCCAGCCGATAAAGATGCATCACAAATTTGCAGCGATCTTAGAACTCCGTTGGGCGACCGCACAAATATGGCGTTTATGTCAACCCTTGTAACCCGAGGAAGAGGTGTTGGCGTAGTGGTCGAAACCGGAATGAATACCGAAGTTGGTAAAATCGCCAATCTCATCAATACTGAAGAAAAGGAGAAAACCCCTCTAGAAATCAGGTTGGATAAGTTAGGAAAAACGCTTGGATTGTTTGCCATCGGAATCTGTGTTGTCATTTTTGGTATGTCAATAATTCAGGGCCGCGATTTGGCCGAAATGTTTATTATATCGGTTTCGCTGGCAGTGGCAGCTATTCCTGAAGGGCTTGCAGCCATTGTAGCAGTTGTACTTTCCATTGGTGTTACCGGCATGTCGAAGAAAAATGCGGTTATCAAGAAATTACCTGCTGTTGAGACACTTGGTTCGGTTAATATGATCTGTTCCGACAAAACAGGCACACTTACCCAAAACAAAATGACAGTAAAAACTTATTTCAACCTAGAGGGTGAAATAGCTGTCGAACGTAATTTCCTAAACAGCGCTACCAAAGATGCAGAACTGCTTGCCAAAGCCATGATACTTTGCTCGGATGCAACTTACGAAAGAAAGCATGGAACGGGCGATCCAACAGAAATTGCCTTGCTGCTACTGGGAGATGATTTGGGAATTGACAGGAAAAAACTAAATACTCAGGCCATACGAGTCAGTGAGTTATCTTTCGATTCTGATCGAAAATTAATGTCAACACTTTGTGAAGAAAACGAAAAACTGACTGTTTATACAAAAGGGGCAATTGGTAATCTTATCAAAATTTCAACACTAGTTTTAGAAAATGGGGAGATAATTCCGATTACCGAAGAGCACAAAAAAAGATACCTAGATGCAGCGGAAAAAATGTCGGACAACGCACTCCGGACGCTTGGAGTGGCTTATAAACCGTTTGATTCCATTATCGAAGGCGCTGAAATGGAGAAAGACCTGATATTAATTGGGCTTGTCGGAATGATTGATCCTCCCCGACCCGAAGTAAAAGAATCCATCCAAAAAGCGAAACTTGCCGGTATAACTACCATTATGATTACCGGCGACCATAAAAATACCGCATTCGCCATTGCACGCGAGCTGGGGATGGTTGACTCAATTGATCAGGCCATCACAGGTGAGGAACTGGATGCTTTTTCGGAAGCAGAATTCGCCGATAAAATTCCAGAGTATCGTGTCTTTGCGCGTGTTTCGCCCGAACACAAAGTGAAAATTGTACATGCACTCAAGGCGCATGGCAATATTGTCTCCATGACTGGCGATGGGGTAAACGATGCCCCCTCGCTCAATGCGGCCGACATTGGTGTAGCAATGGGAATAACCGGTACCGATGTTGCCAAAGCGGCTTCTGATATGATTCTGATGGACGACAATTTCGCAACCATTGTTTCAGCTATCGAACAAGGTCGGAATATTTACGGCAACATAAAAAAGGCTGTTATATTTCTAATTACTTGCAATTTGGGTGAAGTTATTGCTATGTTTATTACCCTTCTGATAGGTTTGGAAGCACCGCTAATTGCTACCCAATTACTATGGATCAACCTCATTACCGATTCTTTTCCCGCCATTGCATTAGGTATGGATCCTGGAAATCCGGACGTGATGAAAGAAAAACCACGCGATGCAAAAGAGAGTTTCTTTGCCGGGGGCGTAGGATTTCATCTTATTCTTGGCGGTTTATTAATTGGTGCATTAACAATCCTGGCCTTCTGGTTAGGTTATTACGAACATGGATACAGCCCGTTCGACCATTCAGCTCCGGAAAATACAGTTGAATATGCCCGGACAATGGCTTTTATGGTACTGGTGATGTGCCAGTTGTTTTTCTCTCTTGCTGTCAGAAACAGTTCAAAATCAATATTTCAGATTGGGGTTTTCTCCAATAAATACTTGGTTGGAGCAATAGTTTTGGGCGTCCTCTTACAATTATTTGTTATCACTGTACCTTTTATGCGAATGGCGTTTCGTTTGCAAATGCTTGATTTGGGAGGTTGGTTATTTGCAATCTCCTTAGGATTGGTTCCACTGTTGGTTAACGAGATTGTTAAAATATTTATTCGAGCACGGTTAAGACGAACACATGGGTGAAATGTGTAATTTTATTCAAAAATAGCAATTCAAAAAAAATGCAAATTCAAAAAACCTGGCATGAGAAACATCATGCAACATTAAAACTTGGAGGTCGTGTAGCCGATGCGGTAGCAAAAGGGATGGGTTCGTGGAAATTTATCATCCTTCAAACAGTTTTAGTTATTCTTTGGATGGGGTTAAACCTTGTTGGATTCATGTATCATTGGGATGTTTATCCTTTCATACTGCTCAATCTTCTTTTCTCGACACAGGCAGCTTATGCTGCGCCTATTATCATGATGTCTCAAAACCGGCAAAACGAACGTGACAGGATGCATGCTGAGCAGGATTACAAAACGAACAAAGATGCGAAACAGGAAATAGAATCCTTAGCCATCATGTTAAAGACCATTGAAGTGGATAAGTTAGATAAAATCATTGAATTGCTTCAGGAGCAGAAAAACGGATCATCAAAAAAAACAGAATCACCTTAAATTTCAAAAATAAAAACTAAATTCATGGAAGATAAGAAACTAAGTAGCAGTAATCATGATCTGCAGGATCATATCGAAGCTCAGCACGAACGTATACCCAGGTGGAAACAGGTACATCATACCTGGTGGTTCTGGATTTTTTTGGTTTTTATGATGGTTGGCATCCTATATTACATCATGTCTGTCAACTTTGCGTTTGCTCCTCCCCTACAAATAGAACAAAAACCCGGGAATAGCAGTACACGTTAACTCTTTCACCAAGAGAACTTGGAACCTGAGGCCATTTACGAAAAGCGGTCTTATGTTTACTTTGGAATGGCTGATAGCCGGATTGGTTTAGCACGGCTTGATTTGCCGGACAATTTGCCAACAGAAGAAGTAGCAGACTCACCAAACGAAGAAATTTACCGGTTTGTTACTGGAAAAGTGGGAAATATGTAATTTATATCAAAAATTTTGTAAAGCTTAACTGATCATTCCGTCCTATCTTGCTTTCTTTAAATTATTTCAACTTAAAAATAAAATAAGATGAAAAAAATACTGATTGCATTGGATTATGATCCTACTGCCAAGGTAGTTGCAGAAAAAGGATTTTTATTGTTTGAACCGATGAAGGCAGAAATTACTTTACTACATGTAATATCAAAACCGGTGATCTATTATGCCTCATACCAAGTGATGACCGCACATTTAAAAAATGAAGATGAGGTTAACGATGCATCTCAAGCTTTTCTTGATAAATTGAAGAAGGATCTTGGGGATGAAACAATTCGAACCATCGTTAAAGAGGGTGATACCTCTGATTGCATATTAAAAACGGCAAAAGAGACGCACGCTGATATTATTGTTTTAGGTACACATAGCCGAAAATGGCTGGAGGATATTATTATGGGAAGTGTTGCCGAAAGTGTACTGAAGCATTCTACTTTACCGCTTTATATAATTCCAACAAAGAAACAGTGAGATCAAATTTCAGGTCATAATTCAAATGAATAATTCAATATGGGTCTAACAATATTCATGAGACGAAAATGTTCTTGCATATTATGTTTTTCCCATTGAAAGTGCTCGGGTTAATTGACACAATAGACAATGGAGGTAGTCTCAAAACATAAAAGCAATCTTCTAAACCAGGGTAAAATTATTTCTGTACGCGGAAGTGTCGTTGATATAAGGTTCGATAAACAGTTACCGCCGATACACACCGTATTGCATGCAGGGGATAATGATCAAGTCATTATCGAAGTACAGGAGCAGCGCGATGCTTATCACGTTCGGGGGATTGCCCTAACTCCAACTCAAGGGCTGGCGCGTGGAATGGTTGCAGAAACCGACGGGAAGCAACTTACAGTTCCGGTTGGAAAATCAATAATGGGTCGAATGTTCGATGTTTTCGGTAATACAATTGACCAGGAGAAGCCATTATCACCTGAAATTGAAAGGCGTAGTATTCACCAATCACCACCGCCATTAGCAAAACGATCAACAAAATCGGAGATTTTTTTAACTGGTATTAAAGCGATAGATGTATTGATACCCTTAGAACGTGGCGGGAAGGCAGGTCTTTTTGGAGGTGCCGGGGTAGGCAAAACTATCTTACTTACTGAGATGATTCATAATATGGTCGGTCACAACAAAGGCGTCAGCATGTTTTGCGGCATTGGTGAACGTTGCCGTGAGGGACACGAACTTTATCATGATATGAAAGTAGCGGGCGTACTCGACAACATGGTTTTGATGTTTGGTCAAATGAATGAACCTCCGGGCGCTCGTTTTCGCGTGGGGCATGCAGCGCTGACGATGGCCGAATATTTTCGCGATGATGAGCATCGCGATGTGCTACTACTTATCGATAATATTTTTCGTTTCATCCAGGCAGGCATGGAAGTGTCGGGCTTAATGGGACAAATGCCTTCACGTTTGGGTTATCAACCCACCATGGGAACAGAGCTGGCTAAACTGGAAGAACGAATCGCAAATACCGATGCAGGTGCTATCACCTCTATTCAGGCGGTTTATGTACCTGCCGACGATTTAACCGACCCTGCTGCTGTACATACATTTTCTCATCTTTCAGCATCTATTGTGCTTTCGCGGAAAAAAGCAAGCGAAGGCCTTTATCCGGCTATTGATTTGCTGCAATCCAGTTCAAAAATGGCTACTCCGGGAATAATAGGTGCGCGGCATTACAACCTTACGCAAGAAATAAGACATACTCTCGCTCAATACGAAGAGCTTAAAGATATTATTGCCATGCTTGGTCTGGAACAATTATCTGTTGATGACCGCAATTTAGTAAACCGTGCCCGGCGTTTAGAACGTTTCCTTACCCAGCCCTTTTTTACAACCGAACAATTCAGTGGTTTGAAGGGAAAAGAGGTAGATTTGGACGATGCACTTAACGGCTGTGAGCGTATTCTGACGGATGAGTTCAAAGATTTACCGGAGAGCGCATTTTACATGATTGGAAATATAGACGAAGCGAAAACAATTAAAAATTAAAAATTAAAAATTTTATCCAATGAGTGTTTATTTTTAAATATAAAAGGAAAATGGATTTAAAAATTCTTCTCCCCTATCGGATTTTCGCCGAAATTAAAAATGTCAGCAGCATTGTTGCAGAAACGAGCGAAG
>JBBQXI010000221.1:0-6875 GCA_038209805.1 Bacteroidales bacterium
GATTGACACAGAACCTGAACCCGATGAAATGATGACTCAAATCATCCGCGACATGGTTCTCTTTATGGAAGACCTTCCGAAGCAGGATTGTCAGGCGCTTTGTCAGGTTGAACTTGGAGGAGTCAGCATAAAAGATTATGCAGAACAAGCTGGAATCTCATACACCGCGGCCAAATCGCGTGTTGCCCGTGCCCGCTACAAGTTGAGCGACTTACTGATGAATTGCTGTCATTACGAATTCGACAAATACGGAACCGTTATCGGTTCCCATCCGATTCATTGTTGTTGCTGCAATCAGCATAAATAAAATATAAACCCTAAAACATACAATCATGCGAATCAGATTAATTACATTCATTTTACTGGTAGTATTTCAGTTACCAACTTGGGCTCAGCGCACTTCCAATGTGTTAACCGAAGGTTCTCCCGCAATAGTTGGCGTCTCCGAAAAGCGACTTCAATTGCTCGATCAGTTCATTCAGGATTACGTGAACAAGGGATATATTCCGGGAGGAGTTTTCCTGATTGCCCGCGACAACCAGATTGTTTACAATAAAACCTTTGGATTTAGAAGTGCCGATAAAAAGGTGCCTTACAAAAAGGACGATATTTTCCGCATTTGCTCCATGACTAAAGCCGTCACAACGACAGCCATTATGCAACTGTACGAAGAAGGTAAAGTGGGTCTCGACGATGCTGTTCAGAATTACATTCCGGCATTTAAAAAGACGCAGGTACTTGATACTTTCAATGAAAAGGATTCGAGTTACACCACAGTGCCGGTGAAATCGCCCATTACTTTGCGGCAATTGCTGACTCATACTTCCGGAATTGCTTATGGCGATTTTTATCCCGGGAAAATTCAGGCTGTCTATAAAAAGAACAACATGTTAGGTGTTGGCTTGTCGCATCCAACCTGGAATACCGAAGAATTCATCAACCGGCTGGCTACTGTACCTCTGGCTTTTCAACCTGGTGATCATTTTATGTACGGGCTGAATATGGATGTTTTGGGACGGGTAATTGAAGTTGTTTCAGGAGAAAAATTGAGTGACTATTTTCGGAAGCATATTTTTGAACCGCTAGGGATGAAAGACACCTATTTTTATCTACCCAAAGAAAAGCAATCGAGGTTAGTACCAATTTACGGATACGATGCCAGCAATAACTTTCAGATGTTGACCAATGATCCGCTGGCATCAAACATCGATTATCCGAAAAATATTGATATTGGTCATTATGCTGGTGGCGGTGGATTGTCATCAACAGCCATGGATTATGCTATTTTTATTCAGGCGTTAATGAATAACGGCATTTACAATGGCAAACGGATTCTTAGCCGCAAAACGATTGAAGTGATGACCGCCGATCAGATGATTACTTTAAACCAACAGGGAAAAGGAATGAGCCCGCGTCCGGGTGATACCTTTTGCCTTGGTTTTGGGTTGCGCACCGATCAGGGGAAAGGCATCAACTCGAAATCGCCCGGAACCTACGAATGGAGTGGATATTTTACGACGAAATTCTGGATAGACCCCAAAGAAGATTTGATTTTTGTGGGTATGATGCAGATTAATGGCTTCCAGCACGGAGAGTTTTATGATCGGGTTGCAGCAATTCTATATAGTGCAATTGAAGAGTAACCCTCCGGACTAAGTTTTCATTACAAAGGCTGCCAACTTTAGGAAATTGGCAGCCTTTGTAATTTCAATGTCACCGTAACATATTCTTTACCAGCTAAAAACAAGAAATAATGCTGATTTCAGTTTGTTTGTCGGATTTATGTCTAAATTTGCGCCGTAAACATAAAGGCCATTCAATAACGATTGATTCAAAAGCCTTTCCAAATTATTAAGATGTCATTTGAAAATTTAGATTTGATTGAGCCCATCCTGAGGGCTTTAAAAACAGAAGGTTACGAAAAACCAACCCCAATTCAGGAACAAGCAATACCCATCATACTTCAGCGAAAAGATTTATTAGGTTGTGCACAAACAGGAACAGGAAAAACGGCAGCTTTTGCCATTCCAATTATCCAAATTCTTTACGATACGCACATTCCTGCCAAAGGAAAACGTAAGATAAAATCACTGATAGTAACCCCTACACGCGAATTGGCTATCCAGATTGGTGAAAGTTTTTCAGCTTACGGAAGATATGCCGGATTGAAACATACTGTCATTTTTGGTGGTGTGGGCGAACGACCTCAAACCGATGCCCTGCGTCAGGGAATCGATATCCTGATTGCTACACCAGGTCGTTTGCTCGACTTGATGAATCAAGGGTACATCGATTTGCGAAACATTGAATTGTTTGTGCTTGATGAAGCAGACCGCATGCTCGACATGGGATTTATTCATGATGTGAAACGCATCATTGCTGAATTGCCACGCGAAAGGCAGTCATTGTTCTTTTCGGCTACCATGCCGTCCGATATTGTCAAACTGTCGCAAACCATCCTGAAAAACCCGGTTAAAGTAGAAATTACTCCTGAAGTGACTACTGCGGAAAAGGTTGAACAGCAAATGTATATGGTGAATTACGCCGACAAGCGCAGCTTGTTGCTTCATTTGCTCAGAAACCCGGAGATTGTTTCTGCCTTGGTATTTACCCGGACCAAACACGGCGCCGACAAAGTTGTTCAGTTTTTGCAGAAAAACGGACATCAGGCACAGGCCATTCACGGGAATAAATCGCAGAATGCCCGCCAGAAAGCGCTTTCGGACTTTAAAGCTGGAAAAATACGCGTATTGGTAGCTACCGACATTGCAGCTCGCGGAATTGACGTGGACGATTTGTCGCATGTGATTAATTACGAAATTCCGAATATTCCTGAAACCTACGTTCACCGGATCGGAAGAACCGGACGCGCCGGACAAAGCGGTATTGCACTTTCGTTGTGCGACAATACCGAAATTACATTCCTGCGCGATATTCAACGATTGATTTCTCAAACCATTCCGGTTGTCAGCGATCATCCGTATGCAATGACTGATTTTACTCCGGAGAAAGCACCAGCGAAACAAACGAGGAAACCGATTGCGCGTCAACACAATGGACAGGCAGTGAGGGAAAATTCAGGCAACCGCGAGGCAAGACCGACAAATCATCCGTCGGCTCAGACCGAACAGAAACCCAAAAGGACATTCTGGAGCAGAAGGCCGTAAACTTTAACACGAATTGATCCGATGACTCAAAGTCATCGGATCAGTATCTCATAGAAACCCCACCCCAAGTGGGGTTTTCGCATTTTTAGCCGTGAACCTTTTGCTTTAAATTTTGTCATCTTGATAGGTAAAAATTTATATTGAAATCCATGGAATTGTTTAACGAAAACAGCAAACTCGCTTCGGTTATTCACAAGGATCATTCGTTGTTGCCGGTAATCAATCGGTTAGGAATCAAATTGGGCTTTGGCGATAAAACCATTCGGAATATTTGTGAGGAAAAGGGAATCGATCTCAACTTTTTTGTCGAAACCATCAATGTTTTTCATTACGAGGCGTACTTCCCGGAAAAACGGTTGCTCGACTTTTCGGTATCGATGGTTATCGAATACCTAATAAAAACACATCAGTATTACAAAGATTACCTGATTCCGGAAAATGATCGGTTGATTGAGCTTTTCCTGTCAGCCAGTCCGGATGAAAATACAGAAAACGATTTGGTCAGGAAGTTCTATGCCAAGTTTAAGGAGGAGTTCGTTATTCACATCAATTTCGAAGAACGCGAAATGTTCCCATACATTCTGGAGCTGAACCGGGTGATCGAAAATCGGGCGTCCAGAGAACAATTTAAACTGAAATATCCGGAGTATTCAATTTCAAGCTTCGAAAAAGAACACTCGAACATGGATGACAAAATGGACGATCTGACCAACATTATTATTAAATATTTACCACCCAATTACGATCAAAACCGGGGAAACGCTTTTCTGGCAAACCTTTTCATGTTTGAGAAAGACTTGAAAAACCATTCCCGAATCGAAGATCACATTTTGATTCCAAAGGTAAAACAGCTCGAAAAATTGTTGGTAAGCGATGAATAGCAATCAGAACATATCCGTTGTTGTAATCAGCCAATCAGATCTGGTACTGACCGGTCTTTTTGAGATACTTAAAAGTAGTCTGGCAAGTGAGGTCGTCCTGCTTCACCGGGGCGACGAATTAATCGACTATCCCGCATTGAAAGGTCACATCCTGGTTATAGCTACTTCAGAAGAGCAGGAAAAAAGCAGTTCACTTATGCGACAAATACTTGTTTCGGCTCAACATATACACTTCCTGACGCTTCATCTGGAAGCTGATACAGTGTATTCCAATCAAACAATTAACCTTTTCGATACACCAACTTTGATTTGCTACAAGGTGAACGAAATCCTGAATTCATTCATTTCTGATCAGAATAAAGATACCGATACTGAACTTACCAAGCGCGAAATTGAGGTGTTACAAATGGTCACCAAAGGCCACTCGAATAAGGAAATAGCCGATTTGTTGTTTGTCAGTATCCATACAGTTATTTCGCACCGCAAGAATATCTCCGAAAAAACCGGCATTAAATCGGCTTCCGGATTAACCATGTACGCCATCCTGAAAAAGATTATCGACATGAATGAAATCGACACTGCTGACCTGATATAAATCCCTATTTTTAGGGATTGTTTGATGATTGTGTCTCCGATACTTTTGCTTCCGTTAAACGAACAAAAAATCATCAAATGAAGAAAATTCTATTCATAGCTGCGTTTCTAGTGGCAATCGGTGCTGTTGCACAAGACCGCGTTTTCACATACACCTACCAGAGTAACGTTTTAAACAAAGGCCAGAAAGAGCTTGAAGTATGGACCACTTTAGGAACCGGACGTCAGGACTTTTACCGTGGATTAAACCACAGTCTCGAATTTGAAATTGGTCTTGGCGGAAAACTACAAACCGCATTCTACCTGAATTATGGTTATAGCAAAGGCATCACTAAAAGCAACGGATTTGATGTTTTAACCAGCGATAACTCATACAGTTTTGCCAACGAATGGAAACTAAAATTGAGCGATCCGGTAGCAAATAAACTGGGTTCTGCTGTGTATTTCGAGTATGCACTGGCACCAGGGGAGACTGAACTGGAAGGCAAATTGATTCTGGATAAGCAAACCGGACGGTTCATTCATGCCTTAAACCTTGTAGGCGAACTGGAATTCGAACGTGAATTTGAAGCGGATGGCAATCAACTGAAATCTGAAATTGAAAAAGAATTCAAAATGGAATGGAACTACGGATTCTCCTATAAAATCAACAATCGATGGTTTGCCGGAGTTGAGGTGATGAACGAGAATGTTTTTGCTGAAAGTAAACTCGAAAAATCAATCCTGACGGCCGGCCCTACTGTATCCTATTCAGGACAAGGCTTCTGGATGAATTTCACCTTGATGCCTCAAATAACTGACCTGAAAAGCGGCGGCCGCAACATTGTTGATGAAGATGGACTTCAGGCCAGATTAATCTTCTCGTATGAATTTTAGAGCTAGAAACCGGATTATTCTGGTGGCTGTAGTTATACTCTGCGCATGCAGTCCTGCGTTGTACTTGCCAACGATAAACGATGCGAGTCGAGCAGGTATCTCAACTGACAGTTTAATAGCTGGTCGTACTTTATACATCAATCACTGCGGAAGTTGCCACAACCTGCATTTACCCGAACAATTCACTCAGGCTCATTGGGAAAAGGTGATGCCCGAGATGAAGCGTAAAACCAAAATTTCGGAGGAAGAAGCAAAACTCATCTCCAGTTTTGTGTTGGCACGCTGCAAACCCGATTAGATCTGAATACTTGTTGATCCGATGAACTTCAATCATCGGATCAATTGCTTGTAAAAAACGGACAGAAAGAACAATGCCTTCTTTACCTTGGAAAACCACACTTCTTTACCTATTTTTGCAAACCAAATAAAATGATATGAGTCGGGTTGTTATAGGATTGTCGGGAGGTGTTGATTCGAGTGTTGCTGCCTATTTACTGAAGCAACAGGGGCATGATGTGGTGGCTTTATTTATGGTGAACTGGCACGACCGTACCGGAACTATCACCTCGCGTTGCACATGGGAAGACGATGCCATGATTGCCGAACTGGTAGCTAAAAAACTTGATATTCCATTTCACATTGTCGATCTCAGTAAAGATTACAAGCAACGCGTGGTCGATTATATGTTTGCCGAATACAGCAAAGGCCGAACACCTAATCCTGATGTGCTGTGCAACCGCGAAATTAAATTCGATATTTTTCTCGACGAATGCCTGAAATACAACGCCGACTTTGTGGCAACCGGCCATTATTGCCGAAAATCGGAAATTGAAAAGGATGGCCAAACGATTCACCAGCTTTTGGCCGGAAAAGATAACAACAAAGATCAGAGTTATTTTCTGTGCCAGTTGAATCAGTACCAGCTTTCGAAAGCCATGTTTCCGATTGGTCATCTGGAAAAACCTGAGGTTCGTAAAATTGCACGGCAGCAAAACTTGCCCACCGCCGAGCGCAAAGATTCTCAAGGCATTTGCTTTGTTGGTAAAGTTGATTTGCCAACCTTTCTTCAGCAGCAACTCGAACCTAAAACAGGCAATGTAATTGAAGTTCCGGCTGAATTCATGGCGAAGAAAAAGAACATCGAAAAAACTGAAGAGAATTTCAAAAAGCTTTGCTCCGAGTTTCCATATAAACCATGGAATGGTAAAGTGATTGGCGAACACCGCGGAGCTCATTATTATACTGTTGGTCAGCGCAAAGGCCTCAACATTGGCGGCCACGAAGATCCATTGTTTGTCATTGGGACTGATGTCAACCGTAACATCATTTATGTTGGCGAAGGCACTGAACATCCGGG
>JBBQXI010000222.1:0-6856 GCA_038209805.1 Bacteroidales bacterium
AGCCTCTGATTTGTTGCCACAGTTTTTGAAAGCAAGAACTTTTAAATCGGAGTATTTAGTTTCAGGCTTGCGCTTTATCTTGTATGGGCTATTTAAGAAAATGGTAATTGCCGATAGGTTAGCCTATTTTGTTAATCACATTTATGCCTCTCCGGAAAAGTTTGACGGATCGGTACTGCTAATCGCGACTTTCATGTTTGGAATTCAGATATACTGCGACTTTTCAGGATATTCTGACATTGCAATCGGATCGGCCCGTTTGCTAGGATTCGACCTGATGCAAAATTTCAAAACGCCATATCTGGCAAAAAGTTTTCAGGAATTCTGGCGAAGATGGCACATCTCATTGTCTACATGGTTTCGTGACTATGTTTATATTCCTCTTGGAGGCAACCGCGTTTCGCAAAGGCGGTGGATTTTCAACATCCTGCTTACGTTCACCTTATCAGGCTTATGGCACGGAGCTTCTCTCACATTCATCATTTGGGGATTTCTACATGGTTTTCTGTTGGTTACTGAACACCTCCTTTCGAAATTCATCGCACTGACGAGAAAATTATCATGGATTGGATTTGTTACCACGTTTGTGATTGTGAATCTGATCTGGGTGTTCTTTCGTGCCGATTCGCTCGATCAAAGCATTTACATTTTCTCCAGCTTCAAAGATTTGAATCTGAATTTTGTATCCAAAGGATTAGCCCTTTTCTCCGAGAATAACGAATTCAGAGAATTTTCGATCTCAATTCTGGCAAGTTTTCCTCTGTTTATTATTCTTGAAATATTTATCAATCAATCTGACTTTAACTGCCTGATTATAAAAAGAGGAACTATTTTACGATGGAGCGTTTATCTCATTCTCGCATTTTACATCCTGACTTTCGGTGTTTTAAATGCTGCGCCACAATTTATCTATTTTCAATTTTAAACTATGAAACAAATCTTATTGAAAATAGCCCTGTTTTTCTGTTTGGTGACAATTCCGATCATGGCACTATTCCTAATGCCTTACTCAAAAGAGTTCGCCTATCATTACATCGAAAACGATTGTTATAACCACGGAGCCTGGATTTTCGACCGGATTACAATAAATAAGGTTCCGATTGACGTTGCTTTTATTGGCTCTTCCCATACGATTCATTCTTTTCAGGAGAAAAAGATGGAAGAAATATTGAAATCGAATGACCATCTGGCGAATTTCGGATATTGCCGGTATGGAAGAAACCTCCAATACTCACTACTTAAATTACTGCTCCAGCACAAATCGCCTAAACTCATTGTACTTGAAGTTAGCGAAGATGAAGAAAAGAATAGCCACGACATATTTCCATACCTGGCCGAAACCAGCGATTTGCTTTTCACGCCTACTCGACTTAACAGTGATTATTTATCTGACCTTTATCATGGAGCATCGGCCCGGTTGGAGTGCTTTAAAGCAACTTACATTTTCGATAAAAAATATCCGGAGATTGATAATGGACTTTATGGATATGGAGACGCTGATAGAGCAGCTACTAAAGAAGAAATGTTAGATAACGAAAAAGCTTGGAAGAAAAGGCTTGAGCGAAAAACGGTTAAATCAGTGGAAAATATTCAATTGAAATTTCCTTTGTCCTATCTAAATAAAATGATTGAACTAATTAAGGCTAAGAACATATCCTTAGTTTTTGTGTATCTGCCTGAATCCGGCTCGAAACTTAGAAGTCCAAAGCTTGCTAAATACTATCAAGGCATTGCACCTTTGCTTATTCCACCACAATCTATTTTTGACGACTCAACAAATTGGATGGATGCCAGTCATTTAAACAACAAAGGCTCTGAAATACTTTCAACATGGATGGTTTCTCAGCTAAAAGATGAATTGTGCATTAACCAGAAACATTAACAAATCGGCACTGAAAGAATTCTCCGGTGCAAAATTTGTAGGTTATTAATATATTCAGAAAAAAGTAGACTATATTCGGCTAACAAAATTCAGAACAAATTGAACCAACAACAATCCAAATATTATCCAACCATTATGGGAGCCATTCATCTGGTGGTTCTCTATACCTTTATCCAAACCATTATTGATTTTCCACTTGCACTGTACGATTATTACAACGGGACTGATTATCTCTATAATCCATTCAAGAAAATTATTTTGGGTGTTGGATCGCCTGTTTTCATTTTCTATTATGCCTACCGGAAAGCCGGAGTGAAACTGAGTGAACTTTTTCCAGCCAGATCGTTTAATGTTCTGATTCTGATTCCGGTTTTGGTTTTTCTTTGGGCGGCTCAAAATCTGATTGGAGAGGTAAACATTGCATTGGACAAAGTATTGCCACCGCCTTCGTGGTTCTGGGAGTTGTTTAATAAAATTTTTGAAAGCGATTATGGAATTTACGGAGCGATTTTGAAAGTTGCTATTATGGCTCCCGTCGTTGAAGAATTAATATTCAGGGGTGTAATTATGCACGGCTTGATGCGAAACTATTCGAAATTTACGGCAGTTTTTGTCTCAGCCTTAATGTTCGCATTGTTCCATCTCAATCCATGGCAATTCCCGGCGACCTTTATTCTTGGACTTTTACTTGGCATATTGATGGTTAGAACCCGAAATATCTACTTGTGTATTCTGGGACATGCCATCAACAATGGATTGGTGTTAGTTAGCATTCAGTTTTCAAATGAACTACAAAACACTTCATTTTTCCAAAGCAGCAAATCCAGTCACCTAATGATCAGCACGTTGATTGTGGCTATCGCATTGGTTTTCATCTTTATTATTAGCAGCAGAAACGATTCCGAAACGAATTAAATCGAATCATTTGTTTGCTTATTTTGAATAAGCACTATATTTACAACTCATAAATTTCCAGAAAAATCAAGTACATGGAACGAGTTGCCATTTTTCCGGGGTCATTTGATCCGTTTACCGTTGGACACGAAAGCATCGTAAAACGTGCGATCCCGTTATTCGACAAAATCATTATCATGATCGGATTTAACTCCAGTAAACGATCGTTCTTTTCGGTCGAAAAAAGAGAAAAGTGGATCAACGAAGTTTTCAAAAATGAGTCCAAAGTTACCGTTCAATGTCACGAAGGACTGACAGTTGACTTCTGTAAAAAAGTAAATGCACAATATATCCTAAGAGGTTTGCGTACTTCAGCCGATTTTGAATTCGAACGTGCAATTGCTCAGATCAACAAAAAAATGCTTCCGCAAATTGAATCGGTGTTCCTTTTAACTATGCCTGAACACACTCCAATAAATTCTACAATTGTCCGCGACATTATTCTGCATGGTGGAGATCCCAGCATGTTTTTGCCATCGTCATTAAATATGTCAGAATTTAAGCTCGAAAAATAATTATTGACTGATTCATGCATTTTGATGTATGAATCAAATTCTCATCAATCCGTCTTGTCGTCGTGAAAAGAAGCATATTTCTACCCATCTTCATTTTATTTGGCTTGCTCTTAACTGAAAAGTCGTGGTCGGCTATGGTCAATATTTCAGGAAAAGCTCCTGAATACGCCATGAATTCAATCGAACTTTACACGCTTCATGACATCGTTTCCGAAGAAAAAATAAAACTTGGAACCGTTCGATTTAATGCTGAGGGATCGTTCAATCTGGACGTTGAAATTACTGAAACCTACCTCTGTCTCGCCGATTTTGACGGCTATCACGGAATGATATACATTGAACCTGGCAAGTCATACCAGATTGTATTTCCGCCCAAACGAACGTTAACCGAATCACAAAAAAGGAATCCATTTGCAAAACCGGAGCCGGTTTGGTTTGGAATTATAAATCCGGCAAAAGACGAGTTGAATGTCAAAATACAGCAGTTTGAGCAAGAATATGCAAAACTTGAAAACCGTTATTTCAATCAAATATTCACAAATCAGTCCAAGTCACTCGTTGATACCGTCAACCTGAAACTTGAGAAAGAATTTCCGAAAACAAATTCTTCGTTTTTCGAGTCACACAAGTTTTTCAGAAAAGCAAACCTTGAGTTTGCACTCAATCAAGGCAAATCTGCTGAATTTATGGAAACCTATTTCAGCAACTCAAAACCCATGAGTAATCTGGCTGCCTATTCGGTTATATTCAATCAGGTCTTTATGAACTATTTCAGTATGCTTACCAACGCATCAAACAGTACTGAAATTAAGAACCGAATCAATTCAGCCAACCTGACAAAACTTGATGAATATTTTCAAAAACAGTTGCATTTCAACAAGGAGCTTTCGCATTTAGTGCTGCTTAAATCGATGAATGACGCTTATTATAGCAAGCAATTTTCGAAAGCATTGATCCTGAAATTACTCGATCAGGTGAAATCGCCGGAATGGAGCGTTTATGAGCAAAAAACAGCGCAATTAATCCACTCAAAACTTACTTATTTAACTAGCGGCACCAATCCTCCATCAATTATCCTGAAGAATTTAAACGGTCAAAAAGTGAATTTTTCTGATTATCCAGACATATACATTTACCTGCATTTCACAGATCCAAAGAACCCCATTTGCCGTCAGCATCTGGATGCACTGAAAGCCATTTCGGCTCGCTACAAAGAAAAACTGGTTATTATTAATGTGATTCCGGAGAGTAAGGGTTTCAAAAACGAAAGCGGATGGCCAGGAATATTTACCACAACTGAGAGCAATGCAGAGGCAAGCTACAAAGTAAAAACCTACCCCAATTCATTCCTGATTGGCAAAGATGGAAAGTTGCTGCTTTCGCCAGCGCCAAATCCAATAGACGGACTCGACCGGCAATTGGGTCAATTGTTTAAAAGCGACTACTACAAAGAAATGCAGAAATCGAACAAACCGGATGTTAAATAATTGGTAATGATTTTTCCAGAAAATCGCTCAAACTAGAATAAGTATTGGAATATACCTGATCCAAATCTGCCAGGGAGAACCATGCTACTTCTTGAATATCTTCTTCAACTTGAGGAACCGGAATTTCATTACATGAATAAGACATTAAAAACCATTTAGTTTCTTTTAACACCAAATTCTTTGGAAACGAAAGATAGGGAGACCGATAGATATGAAACGTTGAATCAAGTTGTTTGATGATCTGAAGTCCGGACAAACCGCACTCTTCTTCAACTTCACGCATGGCAGCCAATTCCGCAGTTTCTTTCTTTTCAATTTTCCCTTTCGGAAGATCCCAAACGCCTAAACGTTTAATAAAAAGTAAAGACCTTTCTGCATTTCGAACCAAACCACCTGCGGCTGGAATCTCAACAAACTGACTTCTAAAATAACTCCATGCAGAGTTAACGTCATGATTTAAAATATAAAAATCACGAGGGCTACTTGTCGATTCAATTTGCGAAATAATCTGATTAACAACACCATAATCCAATGAATTAAACATTTCAGTAATGTTATTATTTAATGATTTGTTCATTTCAGAACCAATTTGAATAGTAGAGTCATTGAAAAAAACTTTGTACATTTGCCAGTGTTAAAAGATAAAAGAAAATAATCATGATTGAACAAATTCAACTCGAAGTTACAAAGAAACTATTACACATTAACACCATAAAAGTACAGCCCAACAATCCGTTTACCTGGGCTTCAGGCTGGAAAGCTCCAATTTATTGCGACAACCGCAAAATTTTGTCGTATCCTGAAGAACGTACTTTTATTTGTGAAAAGTTTTGCGAAGTCATCCGTGAAAAGTACCCACAGGCTGAAGTAATCGCCGGAGTTGCTACCGGAGCTATCGCTCATGGCATGTTGGTTGCTCAGGAATTAGGCCTGCCATTTATTTATGTTCGGGCAAAACCAAAAGATCACGGGCTTGAAAACCTGATTGAAGGTGATATGAAAGCTGGTCAGAAAGTTGTAATCATTGAAGATTTGATTTCAACTGGACTTAGCAGCCTGAAAGCTGCTGATGCAATCACCAATTTTGGTGGCGACGTTCTGGGAATGGTGGCTATTTTCACCTACAACTTTCCACAGGCTCGTAAAAACTTTGCTGATGCTGGACTTGAACTAACAGCATTAAGCCGTTATCAGATCTTGATTGAGCAAGCTATGGAAATGGGTGATGTTAAACCTGAAGAAATAGAAAAACTCAACAAATGGCGTGAAAATCCTGAAAGTTGGGGTCAATAAATTATTCGTAAAATCTCATAAATTTCCCCTTTTCTGCGAGGAAGAGGGGATTTTATTTTTAAAACCTAAGCGGAATGAGTACCACAAAATATGTCAGTGACATAAAAATTATCAGCCAGAATCAGGAAATCATCTTCAATTACCTGTCAAACTTCGAAAACCTGTCAAAGTATGTCAATGAAGGGTTATTGACAAAAATGACAGAGCAAATTCCACAAATTAAGATTTCGAATTTCGAATCGGATTCGGACTCATGCCGTTTCCAGATTGCAGGAATGGGCCTTGCCGAAATAAGGATCATCGAACGTGAACCGCACAAAACCATCAAGATAAACAGTAGTGGCGGCATGCCTGTTGGAATAGCATTCTGGATTCAGTTGCTTCCGGTCTCGGCCTACGAAACCAAACTTCGCCTTACTCTGGATGCCGATATGAGCATGATGATTAAAATGATGGTCAATAAAAAGCTGGAAGAAGGAATTAACCGGTTGGCCGATATGCTGGCTGGGTTGCCATACAAGTAGTGGTCAGTATTCAGTCTCAGTTTGCAAAAAAAAGGAGACAGTTGGAGTGATTAGTCTATAACCTAAATTGAGCGATTTACACCAAAAAGAGTAAAAGATAGCTTGCCTAATAAATTATTAATGAGTATCTTAGATGTGTAAGCAAGCAAAAAATACACATCACCAAATAGGTGGACAACACTATCTTTTATGGGAGCTAAG
>JBBQXI010000223.1:0-6831 GCA_038209805.1 Bacteroidales bacterium
AAGACGCTTATGACATTCTTTGAACACAATTTAGATCAAACCTATAAGGAATTATACATTTTTATTGCATCAGGTTTTTCTGTCAGCAACAATGATCTGGGGAAAATAAAGAATGTAAAATGCAAAAGAGAAACTATAAAAATAGAACCGCCCCTCTTCACTTCTGAAAACGTTTGGGACTTTTCAACTTTATACAATTATATTGTTGAAAACAGGACAACTATTGATCTCGAAAAGGTAATTGCAATTTGTAAGAAGGTAGAAAAAAGACCTGATCGAATAATCTTTGATTCATTAGCGAATCATATAAGTCGTACTGTTTCTGGTGATAAAGAAACTTCAGACTTAATTAAAATAATAAAAAGAGATAGAGCGGTTCTTTTAAAAGGTGAGGGTGGTTTGGGAAAAACAACTGAATTGGAACATGTTGCACATATACTGTCTAATGAAGGTTGGTATTGTGGATTAATTCGCTTGATAGATTATGCAACAAATTTAGAAGATTTGATTGAGTCGAATTTTAATAACTGGCGCAATATTCCAGATGGCTTCAATATATTGTTGCTCTTGGATGGACTAGATGAAGTAGAAAATAGTATTGTCGCACGAGTGGAAAACGAAATTACCCAGCTCTGCCGCAATAACAAGCATATTCATTTCTTGATCTCTTTTAGAAACAGCTATCTCTTTTTTGCTACATACACTATTAACGAGAATAATAAGGACGAATTTATATCTCTAAGCCTTGATTCAATTTCCGACCCATTCATTCGGAACTATGTTGAAACCAATTCGCACAATTCATTAAAATTAATTGAGCAACTTGAAAAGAATAATCTATTTGAAATCTGTAGAAATCCATTTTATCTGGTCAACTATGTCAAAATTGAAAATTCAACAGGTGAGATTCCTTTGAATAAATCTGATTTTTTTAAGAAGTTGATTGAAATTCGGATTCACAATGAAAAAGGGAAAGGAAGAAATGTCGGTAAAACAGTTGGCACCTACGAAAGGAAAATGTTATTGAATCTGGAAAATTTAGCTTTAACGATGCAATTTGCAGGTCGCTACAAAATCTCAAATATTGATTGTCAGAGTATAATAGATAATGAAGATGTTCTTGATACTTCCAAAAGATTAGTGCTAATATATCAGAGCAAGTTATTCGAACATTGGCGCTTTGAGCATAACAATTTTCAAGAATATCTCGCAGCGAAGAAAATATCAAAATATAGTTGGGAACAAATCCAAAAAGTGATTTTTCTTTCTAATAAAAAGCTGAAACCCAAATGGTATAATGCGCTTTCATTTCTGGTAAATTTGTTAGATATTAATTCTGACAAGTATAAAAATCTGATTGGATGGTTGAATGAAAATGATAAGGTTGCATTCACGAAGACTGGAATTGTACATCTCGACAATAAAATTCTAAATCAAGTATTTTATTCGATTTACAATTATTACAAAGCAAAGCAAATCGTTTTCTACGTCGAGTTTTCGACTCAGGAGCTGGCGAACTTTTGCCAATTGGGAGAAAATCAGGAGTTGATTAATTTTTTGTTGAGCGAATTAATACCGAGAATGAATATTCAAAACCTTTACAATATTGTAGGTTTATTTAAAGGTTCTAAAATAAAAAATTCTCGAACTAAGGACAAGATTGCTAAAGCTTTAATTCCCTATTTATCAGATATAAGGTACAATACCTATTCTATTAATCCTTCCATATTGGAGTTGTTGTCTGATTGGGCATGGAGTAATGAACTTTTTGTCGAAAAAGCTATTCTAAATGAGGTTCTAATAGCAGATGGGTCAATAAGATCTTCATTTTTATGGTATTTAGTTTCGATTAAATATCAGTCTATTCCTGCAGAATTAGTTCTTCGTTGCATGAAAGTTCGGGAAAACGACAGTGTGATGACAAGTGACATTTTTGTGATAAAAGAAGTTGTCGCAGTTCTAACTGGACAAGAACTCATTCACTTGTTGGAAAATTTAACATTAAGGAGTGAAAACGATGAGAAACGAAGGATTAAGTCGGATTTTATTGAATTGACTAAATCCATTGAAGAACGAGCTTCCATACTTTATTCCGATTATCCTGAAATCCTTGAATATGTCAAGCGATTTGCAATGGCATGCATTCAATATTATGAATATGATTCGGCTCAGGCGATCAAACCTTTTTTTGTAAAATGTGGTATTCTATTTTCTGAATTTATTAAGGCATTTGAAAATGAAAGAAAGGAAGGCGCTACAAATGAAATGAGTCAATTTAGCTATGCTGGTTATTTAGCAGATGCTGAATGTATCGAATGGATTATAAAAGAATATGATGTCCATAATATTCAGGATGGCGATATTAAAGAGTTAAAGTTTTCTATGCAAATTAGCCGGAATACAGAAAATTGGCGACTTCTAAATGAAAAAATTAATGAGAAAACAAATGGAAAGTTTATACCTCCGCCGGAGAGATATAACGAAGCACATCAAGAGAGTGACAAACTTTATGCAGAAGCTATATTAGACAGAAGTCTTTTTGTCAATTATATAGAAAAAGCTTTTTTATTGTATGGTAAAGTCGAGTTGACATTTGATGAATTTTGGCACGAATATGATCGTGACGAAGACCTATACAATGCAGACTATATTGTTTATAGGGAAATTTTAATAAATTTCATTGAAAAGGGAGAAGTAACTCGTAAAAATGAAGTATTGGATTTGCTTTCAGATGACAATTTTTGGAGTGATTTGCAACTGGATAAGCATTATAACATTCTAGTGGAAGAGATCCTTCCTGAAGAGAATATTCAATGGATTAAGAGATGGTGTCGGGAAAATGAATCGCTAATCGATTTTCAAAATGCTTTCACAAAAAAGGATAGTGCTGAAAACCAAAATAAAGCAGTATGCTATTTAGCATTTGTTCTAAGCATCGATTATACAACTTCAGATAAAGATGTTTTGCTAAAAATGGTAAGTTGTATATCTTCTCAATTCAAGGGTAAACGAAAAAACACAAAAACAGATAGCCTAAAATCCCTTTACGAATACCTTCAGGAGTACTTAACAAATGATGAGATTAATGATAAAATCGTTAAAAATATTGCTGAAGGTATCGATACTGATTATATTCTTGATGAGCACATCCAAATTGTTGAAAGAGAACAATTATCAGATGCGGCACAATACTTATCCCAATATATTTTAAATAGAAATTTACACAAACACCACAGAACAAAGGCATTAAAAACTTACTTTCTACTTAATGGTAACGTGGAAAATGTTAGGGCACTTCTAAAAGAGTTGCAATTTGTAGATGAAACTTCCTATGATTGGTATGTCATTGATGAATTTGCCAGACAAGATAAAAATCTAACTTCCTAAAAGCTAATGGACTTTTTGATGAATGACAAAATCGACAAAAATAAACTGGCTATTGCTTTGATTAAATGTGGAAGAATTGAAGGACTGAATCTTCTTCATCAAATTATAAAAGAAAGGAATAACAACAGTAAATTTGATGAATTTCGAATGGGTTCATTTGAAACATACGTCAGAGAAGGCAACTTTAATGGCAAAGAGACCATCCCCATTTTAAAGGATCTCATCTTATTGCATCTACAGCCAGACTTCATTAATGATGAATGGGGAAATGTTATCAGTCAACTTTTTAATCTCCTTCTATATTTCTTTTCAAAAGGAAATATAGAAATGTGGGCAGGTGTAGAATCTTCAATTGCAGATGCACTTTCAAAATCAGACAATACCTCCAATTATCAAATCATTTCAAGAAGTTTTCAGTCACTGCGAATGAATATAAATGTCCAAATGGATTCGGAATGTGAAATAGAAGATGCTATCAAAAAACTGGAGCTAATATTAAAGGATTAGACGATACCGATAGATGAAATGATCACTTTAAATTCTGCGGTTTTTTGTAACCCAACAGTATTCGTCCATTTACCTTATTTCCTGCAATCGGGTTTGCACAGCAAAATAGGTTTGCCCCAGGGCAACTATTTCTTTGGATGGATCGGCATTTTGTACAACCAGATAACAGGCATAGCGACTCAATTTGTAACTTTGGTAAACTTGTACAGCACCTTTTCCGTGAGTTATCACCTCGTTGAATTCAACGAGGTGATGCTCGACTTTTTGTCCACTATTGTTACAAGCTTCTTTTGCTTTTTCTATTACCGAAAGGAAATTTCTGAAATCGGTATATTCGAGAGCTTTAGCTAATTGACGGGCTGCCCAGAATTCATTCCCGTTTTCATCGGTTTGCCGTATTTGTTCAAACACCGTCATTGCTTGTTTTGATATTTCAATTGCCATAAGTAAGATTATTTAGATCATTCTGTTTGTACACCTAAAGTTACAAACCTTTCCAATATGTAAATCTTCAGAATTCAATTTTTCTTTTAATTACTCATTTGAAAATTAGTGAAAACCAACGATTATTGATTTTGCATAATGCACAAGGATTCCATCTCTTTTCGGAAGATGGAATCCCCTTAACAACAAAGGTCTAAATATTTCAACCCCTTCAGTTTTTTGTAGCCCAACAGCGAGTGCATTGAGGTAATGGCTATTGGATGATGTTGCATTATTCATTCGGATCTCGACAGTCACGATTTTTTGTACTGATTTAGAAATACCTTGTATTTATTTTCTCAAACATACATTGGCATACTACTTTTTTATTCTCAATTGGTTTATATTTGTCAGCATAATACAGCACAGCAAAATCTAAACTAAAATCTATGAAACTAAAAAATGTGATTGCAGGAGCTATCCTGTTCATTTTCTTAACCAGCAACCTTATGGCTCAACCGGGCTATCAGCCCACCGAAAAGAATTTGCAGAACCGGGAGTGGTTTCAAAATGCCAAATTCGGATTGTTTATTCACTGGGGAATGTATTGTCAAATGGCCGGTGGTGGCGATCAGGGAATTGCCGAATGGATCATGAATCAGAAGAAAATCCCAATTGCCCAGTACGAGAAACTGCCAAACTTCTTCAATCCGATCTCGTTTAATCCAGCCGAATGGGTTTCGATGGTGAAAAAAGCAGGGATGAAATACATTACTATAACCAGCAAGCATCACGAAGGGTTTGCCATGTTCGACTCGAAAGTAAGCGATTACAACGTGGTGAAACGCACGCCGTACGGAAAAGACATCATCAAACAGTTGAAAGACGAATGCGACAAACAGGGCATCAAACTGTTTTTCTACTATTCGCAGCTCGACTGGCATCATCCCGATTATTTCCCAAGAGGAAATACTGGTCAAGGCTATACAGGCCGTCCGGAAAAGGGCGACTGGAACAAATACATTGATTACATGAATGCTCAACTTTCGGAACTTTTAACCAACTACGGCGAAGTAGGCGGTATTTGGTTCGATGGCATGTGGGATAAATGGGATGCACCTTGGCGTTTAGACGAAACCTATGCGTTGATTCACAAACTTCAGCCGGGAGCATTAATCGGAAGCAATCACCACAAATTTCCTATCTCAGGCGAAGATTTCCAGATGTACGAACGCGACCTTCCAGGCGAAAACTCGATGGGATTTAATCACACCGGAGCCATGTCTGATTTACCACTCGAAATGTGCGAAACCATGAATGGTTCATGGGGTTTCAACCTGGTTGACAAGGATTACAAATCGACTACCCAATTGCTGCAAACCCTGATAAAAGCATCTGGTTACGGTGCAAACTTTCTTTTGAATACCGGCCCGATGCCAAACGGAAAAATTCAGCCCGAAAATGTTGACACGCTGGCCGTAATGGGCAAATGGCTCGAAAAATACGGTGAAACCATTTATGGAACACGCAAAGGACCTATCAATCCTTCTGTTTGGGGTGCTTCAACACAAAAAGATGGTAAAGTGTATGTGCATGTTTTGAAATGCAACGAAGAAAACCTGTTCATTGGAAAACTTCCTAAAAAAATGAAATCAGCCAGGTTCTTCGATGATCAGTCGGATGTTAAATTTAAGGAAACCGAATTTGGCGTAATCCTGAATATTCCGGATTCGAAGAAAAAACCGATTGATACTATAATTCAGCTTGAATATTGAGATATATCAGTTGTTAAACTATGGAAAAGCTGTCTGGATTCAGGCAGCTTTTTTATTTTCAGGCAAATAGCTGTAAAATCCAGAAGGCAAACGGAACACATAGACAGTGTTTTACAATATACAGCAGATAACTTTATTCCTTTTTTTGATATATTGGAAATATTTAGAAGAACAAAACGAATGTGTTATTGTTAGTATTTTGATTTTTCTATATTGCGAACGATTAAAATAAAAACCAAAAAATATGTTTGATCTGGATTTAATTACGAAAAGTTATCAGGAGTTAAGTGCAAAAATTGAAAGGGCTAAAAAGCACTTAAAAAGACCGTTAACCCTATCTGAAAAAATTCTTTATGCGCATTTGTATGGCGATCAGCCTGTAAGTGATTTCAAACGTGGAATCGACTACGTTAATTTTGCCCCCGACCGTGTTGCGATGCAGGATGCCACCGCCCAAATGGCTTTGCTGCAATTTATGAACTCTGGAAAGAGCAAAACGGCCGTTCCGTCAACAGTGCATTGCGATCACCTGATTCAGGCCAGTAAAAACGGATTGGCTGATTTGAATAACGCCATTAAAGTCAACAAAGAAGTTTACGATTTTCTGGAATCGGTATCCAATAAATACGGAATTGGATTCTGGAAGCCAGGCGCCGGAATTATCCATCAGGTTGTACTCGAAAATTACGCGTTTCCTGGAGGAATGATGATTGGAACCGATTCTCACACTGTGAATGCC
>JBBQXI010000224.1:0-6826 GCA_038209805.1 Bacteroidales bacterium
AAGGTTTGGCTAGCGATTGATCGATAAGCAATTCAGGGAATCCAATTCCTTCAGAAATAATTTTTGAATCAATTTCAATAAATATAGATGTCCCGTTTGCATTATTTCGATTCGGATAATGAAGTTTTCCCAAATACGAAATCCGTCCGTTCAGATTGTTCATGAAATAAAAGTCACTATTTAAGATTCTTATTCCTGAACTTTCAATCATGTTCTCGAAGAATGGAAAGCAGGGTTCCAAAATGTTTTCGGGCTGAACCATAACGCTATCCGTGGCAGTACAAAAGTAGGTTTGAATATCATACTTTCTGAAATATCCACTGAAATAGGCTCTGGTAAGGTAATTTGCCAGATCGGTATATGGTGGAGTGAGCAGTGTGGGAATAATTGAATCGGCCTTAAATTTATCCTGCATTCGCGACAGAAGAACTTCAGCAACCGGGTCTTGTTCGGAGCTTAAAGTTGTTGCCCTCAGTTTCTGCACTTCAAGGTCGCGTTTCTTGACGGTGTTGTAAACCAACATCAGGCTAATGATCGAGAAAAGCGATATAAAAATTATGGAATAGGAAAGTGAATAAAGCGTAATGTGCATTTTTTTGATCAAGCACTGTAGTGAATTAACTGCAAAAAACAGGAGCAGGATATATACCCATCCTGAAGGGAAAAATACACATAAGATGATTGAAGTGAAAACTGCAACCAGATTTAGTCTGAGGAAAAGATTTTTACGATTCAGATGTTCAGTCCGTTGAATAATCCTCAGGTGAATGAGAAAAACAGAAAACAACAACATGGCAATGGCCAGATAAGCGCTTACGCTGTATTGATCGATGTCGGTAATGCGGTTTAATTTGTAGCTTATGTTGCTATTACTGATCAGATTCTCGATCATAAAGCCGACAACCTGATACAGTAGACCGACAAAGGCGAACGCAGGAACAATCAGCTTTTTTCGAAGTAGTTCGGTGGACGAAAACTCGTTTGCAAATACCAGACTCCAGAAAAAGAACAGAATTGTAATCAGGAAAAAATCGCCTAACGAAGGAAGCCATTTCGAAATGGCATAAAACTTCGCACTAAATAACCCTACATGGTTTAAGATTGCTGGTATCTTTAATGTGATGTGAACCCAGTAAAGAAAGGAGAATGCGATAAATAGCGAAAGCATCTTCAACAACAGATGGTTGCTTTTGTACCGTCTAATTTCGTGGTACAATGAAATCAGTAGAAATATAAAACCAAGCAGATACAAGATAACCGGAATGTATAGCTTTACCTCGCTATAGGCTTCGTCTCCGGATGGCAAAACCGTGAAGAGATATTGATCTTTTGAGTCGTGTATTTCAGTGGCATTGGTTACCCTCGAAATGTTTATATTATAGCTTGATGGAAGCTTAAATGGCGGTATATATGAATTTTCGAGGTAATGATTTTCGTAAGAATAGTTGTTCTTGATGTGTATCAACCCAATAATCTCGTAATTGCCTATAATTCTTGTTTGTGCAACAAAAATACCGTTGGGTAGGGTGATTAACTTATTGGCAACCGAAACTTTGTTCGGGATATTTTGAAATGCAAATTGGTTACTCGACCAGTAAATCATTTTCCACTTTTTGTAAATGATAAAGCCAAGGCCTTCATCTTCATACAAATGATTTAATTCAGAAAAGGTCGATGAGTAGTTTTCAGCCGATAAGCTGTCGTTTATTTTCAGCTCCGTTTTAGTAAGGTATTTCGAGAGTTTGAGTTCCTGATCGAGTATGGTCTTTTGGAAATTCTGAATGACTTTTACTTCAGGATGATTTTTCAGCGTTTGGTTTTCCAGAATAACTGCCAACAAAATGAACAGGATGGAAAGAAAAAATAATATGTGTTCTCTGAATACCTTCATAATACAAAATAATCATTTTTATGCTTCAATACCGAATGTCTTCCGCCAGTTTATTGATGATGATAGGGTTCTCCCTTCAAGATAGTCATTGCACGGTAAAGCTGCTCCAAAAAAATCAACCGAACCATCTGGTGCGAAAAGGTCATTTTCGAAAGACTTACCTTTCCGTTTGCTCGTGAATAAACGCTTCCTGAAAATCCGTATGGTCCACCAATGACAAAGACCAACCGTTTAATCCCTGAGATCATTTTTTTCTCCAAAAAGCGTGCAAATTCTACCGACGAAACTTCTACCCCTAGTTCGTCGAGCAAAAATAATTCGTCGGAGGTGGTTAGTTGCTGCAGAATCAGCTCTCCTTCCTTTTCTTTCTGTTGGTCTTCACTAAGGTTTTTAGAGTTCTTAATGTCTGGTATTGCTTTCATTTCAAAAGAGATATAATGAGGTATTCGTTTCAGGAAAAGTTCAAGTCCCTTTTGTAAATAAGCTTCGTCAGTTTTACCAATTACCAGCAGGCATATTCTCATGAGTTCGGGTTTCAGTTAACGATTCTGATTTTCGTTTTTTAAATTGATTTTTCAGGTATATGAAATTTGTTACCTTTACAAAGGTATTTGTTTAAATAAAAAATTGCACGGTTTTTGGTAATGATTCATGCTGAGACGAATTTGTACGAAAATTATTAATGATGAAAAATTTTAAATTGAAACTAATATCCTTCGTGTTCGGTTTTTTTGCTCTGGCAACCGCTTCTTTTGCTCAGATTCCCAATGAAATTGTGACAAGTATACAGAATGGCAATGACGTAAGCTTAGCCGCCTATTTCAATGAAAATGTTGAATTGGTTGTCGAATCGCATGATGATGTTTATAGCAAATCGCAGGCTCAGCAAATTGTTGCGGAGTTTTTTAAATCGAACAAACCCAAGCAGTTCAGTATTATTCATCAAGGTGGAAAAGAAGATGCCCGTTATGCTATTGGCAGCCTAACTACTGCTACCGGTGCTTTTCGTGTATATTTTTTGTTGAGGATTAAGAATAACAGTACTCTGATTCACCAGTTAAAAATTGAAAAACAGGGCTAATGCCTGATAGACTCTCGAAAAAACTGATTTCCATTTGGGAAAGTATACTGGTCAAGGCAAAACGGATTACTCTCCCCGGACTTGATGGAATGGCAATCTATGATGTGATGGTTTTTTTCTGGCGCAGCATAGTCGATGGCGCTTTATCTACCCGCGCTTCAGCTATTGCATTCAGCTTTTTCGTTGCTCTTTTTCCGCTCATTATCTTTCTGTTTACTCTCATTCCGTATATTCCGATCGATAATTTTCAAGACTCACTTTTCCTTTTAATTAAGGATATGGTTCCTGAAAATACCTTCAAAGCCATTGAGGAGACTGTTTTGGATATTTTGACCCGTCAGCGGGGCGATTTACTATCTCTTGGATTTTTTATGGCTCTCGTTTTCTCGACCAATGGGTTTGCTTCGATGATGACCGCATTCGATGCTTCACTTCATAGTTTCGAACGTCGTACCTGGCTTGGACAACGACTGATTGCTTTGTTGCTTTTGATTATCATGTCGATTTTGCTTGCTGTTGCAATTACGTTGATTACTTATGGCCAGTATTTTATCAACTTCATGGTCGCGAATGGATATTTTAGAGACCATTTCACAATTATTTTGCTTTCAATCTCGAAATGGATTGTCATTTTATTTTTGTTTTTCATGGCCAATTCATTTCTGTATTACCTTGCACCGGCCAAGAAAACCAAATGGCGTTTTATTTCCGCTGGAGGCACTTTGGCTACCGTTCTGAGTGTAGTCACTTTTTTGGGATTCACATATTACATCAATCGTTTTGGGCAGTACAACAAGCTGTATGGATCAATCGGAACCTTGCTGGTCATTTTGCTGCTAATGTATTTGATGTCGATGATTCTTCTGATAGGATTCGAGTTAAATGCCAGCATCAAAGAGGCGGTCAAACAATCAAAAGGAGGTTTTCTTTACAAAAAGCAGAATTGACTCTTGAACAAACAAACTTTCCAATTTGCGGTCTTCTGACTTCCACCTCTGTTCTTCCTAATTTATTTCCCCATCCTGAAAAGAATCTCTTTTTCTTCTTTCGATAAAGAATCGTAGCCCGACTTACTGATTTTTTCAAGGATCTGGTTCATGCGTTTTTGATCCTGATTTTTCTGGCGGTTGTACTCGATGTCGTCTGTTGGTTTACGATAACTTATTTTTACTTTTGGCTGTGAGCCGAAGGTTTTTTTCAGGCTTGAAAACAATCCATTTACTCTTTTTCCAGGATCAATTCCTCGTCGCAACTGCAATACATAAATCACTCCCCAGAAAGCGCCACCCAGATGAGCCAGGTTACCTCCTGCATTGGTCGACGAAATGCCAATCACATACATCAAAACCGAAATGAGAGCAATGTATTTCATTTTCACCGGCCCGATAAACATCAAATGAAGTGTGTGGTTCGGGGCATGTACTGCTAATGCTGTAACAATTGCAATTACTGAAGCCGAAGCCCCGAGAAGTCTGGAGTCGGAAACCATATGCGAAAACACAGGAAATAAATTATACCCGACTACATAGAATAATCCTCCGGAGATTCCTCCTAGCAAATAAATTGTAATCAGTTTTCCTTGATCAAAATAAGTCAGGAAAATTTGCCCCATCCAGTAAAGCCAAAGCAAATTAAAGAGAATATGAAGGAACTCAAAATGCAGAAACATGTACGTAATCAATGTCCATGGACGGCTTGCCAACAGACCAAAATCTGCCGGGAGTGCCAGCCAATCCATAAAAGGGAAAGGCGTTCCGGAAAGGAAAAAGAACACATTTAATATCCGGAAAACAAGGAAAACTCCCAGATTAATGTAGATCAGTCGGGTCAATGCCGAGCCTTCTCTGAATGATTCCTTTATTTCGTCCCAGATGGTCATTGTTCAAGTTAAAAGTATAAAGTCAAAAGTAGGTTTTGGTTGAACACGTAACCCGAAACTCGCAACGCGTTTCAATCCATCAGTATTAATAGAAATTTCGTGTGTTTCGGTTCCAGTATTTGATCATGAAAAAACCAAAAAGCATCCCGCCTAAATGTGCAAAATGTGCAATGTTTGCTCCCATTCCTGTAATTCCACTGAAAAGTTCGATGGCGCCATAACCAGCTACAAAATATTTGGCTTTGATTGGAATGGGTGGAAACAATAACATCAGTTCGGTATTTGGGAATAGCATCCCGAAGCCAAGTAAAATGCCGAATACAGCTCCTGAAGCTCCAACCGTTGGCGTATTTAAAATCATATTTAATTTACCAGCCGGGCCAACCCAATTTTGTCCTTGCTGTAACAATTCAGCACCTTGGCTAAACACGGCCTGAACATCCTGAGGGTTCATTTTTGCAGCATAGTAATGAAACTCCAGGTAGTTAACAAAAGTATAGAAAACGGCAGCGCCCAATCCGGTTGCAAAATAATAGATGAAGAAACGCTTTGGTCCCCAAACACTTTCCAGAACACGGCCAAACATCCACAAGGCGAACATATTAAACACCAGGTGCATTATTCCGCCATGCATAAACATATGGGTAACGAATTGGTATGGCTTGAAATCGGGCGATTCAATGTAATGAAGTCCTAAGGTGTTGGTTAAGTCAATTCCCTTCATCTGAAGAATATATGTTGCCAGCAACATAAGTGCATTAATGATGACCAGGTTTTTTACAACCGGAGGAATCGTATTGATACTGGGTCTGAAATTTTGCATTGTTATTCAGTTTTTGTTTCTAATAATTGAGCGACTCCTTTTTCAAGAATCGCACCAACTTTAAACTTTGGATATTAAATATTAAACTTTCCCCGCCAAAGTAGTAATTTTCTTTTTTGAATCAGCAATCCGGTCAAAATGTCATTTGAGCAATTTTTCAAAATCTTCCAATGGCATAATCGAGAGTATCTTTTTCCCCTTCGGCGAAAAATTTGGGGTCTGACAGGCAAACAAGTTGTCGATCAGTTCGCTGATTTCACCAGATTTCAGCGCATGTCCGTATGGAATGGCTGATGCCCGAGCCAGAGAAATGGCAACTGTTTCGCGTGCTTTTTCCTGGAGGCTGATCGGTGAATTTTTATATTCTTCCAACAAACTCTCAATAATTTCGATGGGCGACGAAGTATTCAGAACTCCCGGTGTTCCATTAATAATGAAACTATTCTTGCCAAAATCGCGAATGTCGAAGCCCAAAGCCCTCAAATCGGGCAGAATGCTGGTGAGCAATGTTGCATCCGAAGCATTCAGCTCAAACGTTTCGGGGAAAAGCTGTTGCTGACTGGCCACTTCGTTGTTCTCCAAAACCTGCATCAGCCGTTCGTACAAAATTCGCTCGTGTGCCCTTTTTTGGTCAATCACCATTAATCCTGATTTAACAGGCGTCAGGATGTATTTGTTTTTAAACTGAACTGAACTTTTGGTGGTTTGTTGCTCTTCAATCCGAAATTGTACCGGTTCTTCATCCTGATTTTCAGGTTTTGCACCGAAATCGGGCTCCAGTCCTTTGTATAGCGATTGCCAGTTCGTTGGATTTGGTCGTTCAATGGGTCGAGATGAAAAGCTACTGCCTGATGCGGAGGAACTCTTCGCAGGAGTATGAGTTTCGAACGGATTGTAATTGGGATTCACCTTAATTTCGGGCATGGCGACTTCATCGAAATTGTGTCGCGCCATTGGAATATCTAAACTTCCGGCCTGATCGAAATCGATGGATGGAACAATGTTGAATTTTCCTAGAGCTTCGCGTACCGATGCCTGTAAAATTTGCCAGATCATTGATTCATTCTCGAATTTAATCTCCGTTTTGGTCGGGTGAATGTTCACATCAATATCGGCCGGGTCGAGATCGAAAGAGATAAAATACGACGGAAT
>JBBQXI010000225.1:0-6660 GCA_038209805.1 Bacteroidales bacterium
AAACACGGAGGTAATCTTCCAAAACAGCCAGTGTCATAATGTCCAAATCGTTGGTTGGTTCATCCAGAATCAAAAAATTCGGATTGGTCATCAGGATGGTACATAAATACAATCGCCGTTTCTCTCCTCCTGAAAGTTTCTCAACAAACGAATATTGTGTGTCCGGAGGAAAGAGAAATGTTGTTAGCAATTGAGAAGCTGTGAGTTTTCTTCCATCTTCAAAATTGATGACTTCAGCAATTTTATTTACCACATCAATCACTTTATCACCTGGATTAAATTCAATTCCGGTTTGCTGGTAATAACCAAAACGGATGGTTTGGCCGATTTCGACTGTACCGCTGTCGGCCTGAATATTTCCGGTAACAATATTCAGGAATGTTGACTTTCCGGTACCGTTTTTGCCCACAATTCCGAGCTTTTCGCCACGCTGAAATTTGTAAGTCAGCTCTTTAATCAGGCAAAGATCGCCGTATGATTTGCTGATGTTTTCCAGATCAAGAATTTTATTCCCGATCCGCGACGAATTCATGCTCAATTCGATGTTATTCTCATTCAGGTTTTGGCCCGCTTTAACAATCAGGTCATCAACGCGCTCCATCCGGTATTTCGATTTGTGTCCACGCGCCTGAGGCATTCGGCGCGACCATTCGAGTTCAGTGCGAAGCAGGTTTTTAGCCTTTTCAACACTAGTTGCAGTCGATTCCCATCGATCCTGCCTTTTTTCCAGAAAATACGAATAATTTCCTCTGTGGCGATAAATCGTATTTCCCTCCATTTCCAGAATCTCGTTACACACCCGATCCAGAAAATACCGGTCGTGAGTCACCATAAAAAGCGTGATTTTGGTCTTCTCCAAATAATTTTCCAGCCATTCTATCATGTCGAGATCAAGGTGGTTGGTAGGTTCGTCGAGCATTAGTAAATCAGGTTCATTAATGAGCACATTGGCCATTGCAACACGCTTTTTCTGTCCACCTGAAAGTTCTGAAATACGCTGATCGTAATTGAAAATCTTTAATTGCGTTAGGATTTGCTTGACTTTAAACTCAAAGTCCCAGGCATGATGGATCTCCATCAATTCGGTATATTTGGTAATATCTTCCTTACGATTGTGGAGTAACGCATCTTCAAAATTCCGAATGGTTTCTACCATTTCATTGCCCGATTGAAAAACGGCTTCGAAAACCGTCAGATTATCATCTAAATCGGGTATTTGTTTCAAATATCCAATTTTGATGTCGCCGGTTTTGGTAATCTGCCCGAATTCAGGAGTATCGTTTCCGGCCAAAATTTCCATGAGCGTGGTCTTCCCGGTACCATTGCGTGCAATGAGCGCCACTTTTTGATGTTCGAATATAGTGAATGAAATATTTTCGAAGAGTAATTGATCGCCAAATCGCTTCGATAAATTTTCAGCCTGTAAATACGGAGTCATATTTTTTTCTGCAAAAATAACATTTTACGCCAACGAAAATGAACTCAGGACAAAGACTCGGTGTTTAGCGGTTTTTGTTTAAGTTTGAAATTCAAAAATCAGGATTGAAATGGAAAAGAAAGAATTGTTTGAACGAGTGATTACCTATTTTCAGAAAGAGATGCCCATTGCTGAAACTGAACTCGACTACAAAACCCCTTACGAATTGCTGGTTGCAGTTATTTTATCAGCTCAATGTACCGACAAACGTGTGAATTTGATAACTCCGGATTTATTAAAACGGTTTCCAACGGCTGAAAAGATGGCTGAAGTTGAGTCATCTGAAGTTTTCGATTACATCCGTTCTTGTTCATATCCAAACAACAAAGCCAAACATCTGGTCGGAATGGCTCGAATGCTGGTTTCGGATTTTGGAGGAGTTGTTCCGGATGATATTGACGAATTGCAGAAATTACCCGGAGTGGGACGTAAAACGGCCAATGTGATAGCTTCGGTAGTTTTTAACAAGCCAGCGATGGCTGTTGATACGCATGTATTCAGGGTAGCTGCAAGACTTGGATTGAGCGTTAATTCGAAAACACCACTTGAAACAGAGAAACAGTTGGTTGAGTTCTTTCCTGAAGAATTATTGCCTTTGGCTCATCATTGGTTGATTTTGCATGGAAGATATGTTTGTCTGGCTCGTTCTCCTAAATGTGAAAAGTGCGGATTGACTAATGTTTGTGCGTTTTATGAATCGAAAGTAAGGTCAGATTCAGAGGCTTAGCCTCATAGGTGAATACCCTTAATATTAAATGATTTCATTTTACCTGAAATTACTTTTGCTATTTTTTTTGATTTTTTGTCAAACTTTGTACTTTTGCCCAATATAAAACCTAAAAAATTGAGTTATGGCTTATAAAATTTCAGAAGAATGTATTGCATGTGGTACTTGCATCGATGAATGTCCTGTAGAAGCAATTTCTGAGGGAGATATCTATAAAATTGATGCTGATTTGTGTACAGATTGCGGTTCGTGTGCCGAAGTTTGCCCGGTTGATGCAATTTCAGTTGCTGAGTAATTTCCGGTCGACATAAAGCTAAAAGAAGATGATCATTAAAGGTCAGCTTCTTTTTTTTTGTGCGGTCTGCAACTATCTGGTCTGATTTTTGTCTTTAGAGTAGAGAGAAAAACATTGGCTATGAAAACAATTTTTACGATTATATTTCTATTTGTTTCAATTGTAAGTACTTATTCACAAGCTAAACCGTTGGTAAATCAAAAAGATGGCGCTTTTGTTTCAGAAATAATTACCGAGAATCAGTCATTTTCTATCAAAAAGATATTTCCTAACCCGGTGAAAGATATAGTTACAGTTGATGTAAATACTGTTAGTTCAGGAAATATACAAGTCAGCCTATACAACATTCTGGGAACAGAAGTTAAAAAATTTGATCCAATTTTTCTTTCTCTTGGAGAGCAGCAATTTCAATTGGATTTATCAATACTAAAGCAGGGGATTTATATTCTTAAAGTTAATATGTCAGGGCAGGTCTTTTCTCAGGTTGTAAAGAAGAACTAAAATTAGCTATTAAGATTATCGTTGTTTTAAGTTTCGGAACGCTATTTTCTTCTCTTCCCGAATTTTTCAATCCAGATTTCCGATAAAGTAAGCTTGTTGCTATAGGCATAAGCATACAATTTATTTTAGGACATGTAATTCATGTTCGGCAATTGCCTCTGCAATGCCAAGGGCTGCATTGAAATCAGCCAGTCCGGATTTTAGGTTAAAACTTGAAGCGATTGCAGATAAATTAGTTGATTTGGCATATTTTGGGAAATGATATTTACCAGTTATATTTATCCATCTATAAACCAACTAACACTAACATGGAAAATAATCTTTCACGTCGTATTTTTCTGCAACGAAGCCTTGTTGCTGGCATTGGCCTTTCTTTGATTGAACCTATATCTGTATTCGCAAAAGCTAAAGAATCAGGAATGAAATTAGGCTTGGTAACTTATCAGTGGGCTAAAGACTGGGATTTGCCAACACTAATTACTAATTGCGAACAAACCGGGTTCTTAGGTGTCGAACTTCGCACCGGACATGCTCATGGTGTTGAAACATCATTAACTGCCAATGAACGATCTGAGGTTAAAAAACGATTTGCCGGTAGCGCCGTTACTTGTCTGGGTTATGGTGCAAATTTCGAATATCACAGTCCCGATCAGGCTATACTTCGAAAGAATATTGATCAGACGAAAGAATATATTGTACTTTGTAAAGATATTGGTGCCTCCGGTATAAAAGTAAAACCAAATAACCTGCCAAAAGAAGTTTCAAAAGAGGAAACAATCTCCCAGATCGCTGCTTCATTGAATGAAGTTGGCCGGTTTGCCAAAGATTATGGACAAATAGTGAGGGTTGAGGTTCATGGCGAATTAACTCAGGAAATTCCAAACATGAAAGCCATTTTTGAACAGGTGACCGAAAAAAATGTAAAGATGTGCTGGAATTGTAATGACCAGGATTTGTTGCCACCCGGATTGGAAGCCAACTTCAATTCTGTGAAAAAATGGTTTGGCGACACGGTTCATGTTCGTGAGTTGAATGTAGGAGAATATCCGTATCAACAGCTCTTTAGTTTATTTGATGGAATGAAATACGATGGCTGGATCTTGCTTGAAGCTCGCACCGAACCTGATGATAAAATCACTGCAATGAAAGAACAGCTCAGTTTGTTTAATTCAATGCTTTCAAGTGCTAAAAAAGGATAATTAGTAGTTCTCTTTTATGCTTGAACAAAACCTATCGTTTATTGGTAGGTTTTTTTTATGTCTTTGATTTTGGATTAGTCTAAGGCTAGATTTTAGTTTATTTAGCTTTTATCATCTTTTTTTGAAGTATTTTGCTCTATCTCAACCTATAAAAATTCAAAAATTAAATTTTTATAGGTTGAAGTGCTGATAAATTCAACAGGTGTAAGGAATATATGCAGTTGCGTTAAGTGATAGTAAATGAGATTGATAGATGTAGTTTGTTATATATGTGTTGAATAAATATACAATATGCTCTACTTTGTTTTTAATGGTGTATTTGTTAAAGTGCAGTATTGTAGGTTGTTATGCTGTATTTTCTTAATTGGCACTGGTTTTGAATTCCCTGATATTATCATTCTAAAAGGGAAAAATCATGAAAACCAGGATCTTTTTAATCGTCACATTTCTTCTATTAAATTGCCTTTATTCAAATAGTAAAGAAGTTTCTTCAGGAGATTCTAATTCTTTGTCAGGTTCAATAAATGTAACTACTTCTCCGGAATTATATGATCTTACGATGAAGTGGGCAAACGAATACAGCAGATTGAATCCAACACAGAAAATCAATGTGAGTAAAGCTTCAGAAAATAATGTTTCAGAAATGATTCGTTCTGGAGAATTAGGGATTGTATCAGAAGAGTTCTATGATAAATTAAATACTTCTTCGACTTGGAGTATGGTCGTTGGTCGGGACGTGATTGTTCCGGTTATGAGCTCCAAAAATCCTCTATTGAACGAGATTTGCCTCAAAGGGATTACAACTAAAGAATTGTCTCAAATTATTTCAAACCCTGAAAATAGAAATTGGGGAGATCTCATTGGTGGTGTCCAAAAGATTCCAATCCATTTTTATACCACCAATGATCAATCAGCTGTGTTGGTATTGAGAAGTTTTCAAAGTTCAAATCAACCAATTACTAATGGGATTCAATCATCGAGCACAGCCGAAATGATTCTGGCAATTCAAAACGATCCGAATGCTCTCGGATTTTTTAACCTGACACAAATTTCTGACCAAAACAATAAAAATCTTCTGGAGGGATTGAGATTCGTTCCGATAGATAAAAATGGGAATGGAAAGATTGATTACATGGAAAACATATATACCAACATTGAATCGTTTTCCAGAGGTATGTGGATCGGGAAATACCCAAAAGCTTTAACATCCAATATTTATTCTGTTTCATCAACGAACCCAAATAATATTTCAGAAGTTGCATTTCTGAAATGGGTACTCACTGATGGTCAGAGTTTCTTGAATGAAAATGGATATAGCGATCTTGTATACAATGAAAGACTTGCCCAATTAGGAAAATTCGGTCAACCAGATTTGTATGCCACTATTCCTGTTGAACGGACAAGTTCATTATTGTCAGTGTTGCTTTTGATCTTGGTTTTCATAGTAATGACAGGAGTTGTCGTTGAGTTGGTTTTTAGGGTGTTTAGAAAAAGGAGTAAAGTCAGTCATGAAATTATGCCAGTCTCAACAGGTGTTTTTAATGAAGAATCAGTAATTATTCCTAAAGGACTCTACTTCGGGAAAACTCACTCCTGGGCATTCATGAAGAAAAATGGGTCAGTAAAGATTGGAATTGATGATTTTCTGCAACACATCACCGGCACGATTACCCGGGTTGAGTTAAAGCGTGCAGGAGAAACGGTTAAGAAAGGAGAGCTCCTGATGTCGATCATTCGGAAAGGGAAACTCCTGAACATTTATTCACCCATATCAGGAACAATTACTGAAGTTAATGAAAATCTGGAATCCAATTCTTCATTGCTAAATTCATCTCCATATTCCGAAGGTTGGGTATATCTGATTGAGCCATTAAATTGGGGACTTGAAATTCAGTATTTATTGATTGCTGAAAAATATAAAGAAGTACTAAAGGATGAATTTGCGCGATTAAAAGACTTTTTTACAACTTTAATAAAGGCCAATTCTCATGACTTTGCTTGCGTTACCATGCAAGATGGCGGAGACCTTTCTGACAATCCTTTAGCCGAGCTTGAACCTGAAGTTTGGGATGATTTTCAGACAAAGTTTATTGATACTTCAAAATAAGGCAAAAAATTATTATGGGACTTAACTCCCTATTAAATTATAAAGCTATGAGTATAAATCGAAGAGGCTTTTTTTGCGTGCTGGGTGCAACCGGTATTACACTTGCCATTGGTAAAAATACATTTGCGTCATCTAAGGAAAAAAGCAATGTTGAATTTTCAGGAGTTTTGTATGATTCGACTCGTTGTGTGGGCTGTCGAACTTGCGAATATGAATGTGCAGCTGCACATGGGCTTCCCGAACCTTTATCAGAAGTTGAACCAATTCGCAAAACAAATGAGACCTGCAATACCGTGGTAAACACATTTCAAACTACCAAAGGTGAGGTTTACATCAAACGTCAGTGCATGCATT